>NZ_VPCP01000039.1:0-30743 GCF_013418145.1 Acinetobacter sp. YH12201
GAAAGCCCATATAAATGGGTAGAGTACAAGTTGCTGTAGAAGCATTTTTAATTCGTCTGATCACAGATACTTTATAAAGTATTTTAATACTTTTTTGAATCCGTCAATGCGTAAGTCCTATATATTAATTACTGGTGGCCGCATATTCCTGCATGGGCTTCGGTACTGTTCTTTTTCATTGTCATTACTCTGGTCAATCTCGGCAATGTCAAGTTTTATGGCGAATCCGAATTCTGGCTTTCCATTGTTAAAGTGACTGCCGTGATTTCCATGATTGTTTTCGGCCTGTATTTATTACTGACCGCAGATGCAGGATCAACCTCTTCATTTAGCAATCTTTGGTCACATGGCGGTTTCTTCCCGAATGGTTTTGAAGGCCTGTTCTATATGCTGGCTTTCCTCATGTTCGCCTTTGGCGGTATTGAACTGATTGGTATGGCGGCTGCAGAAGCCAAAGACCCGGAAAAGACCATTCCTAAGGCCATTAACCAGGTCGTGTTCCGTATTCTGATTTTCTATATTGGCTCACTCACGATTCTTTTATCCTTAGTACCTTGGAACCAGCTGGAACTGGGTGGTATGGATAAAAGTCCATTTGTAATGATTTTCAGTCAACTCGGAATTGGCTGGGCAGCACATCTACTCAATTTCATTATCTTGACTGCGGCACTGTCTGTTTATAACAGCGGTATGTATGCGAATAGCCGTATGCTGTATGGTCTGGCACAGCAAGGCAATGCACCGAAAGCGTTCATGAAAGTAAATAAACAAGGTGTGCCTATTCCCGCTGTTTTATTCTCAGCCCTGCTCATTTTCGGTTGTGTGCTTTTAAACTACTTTGTCCCAGAAGACGCTTTGGGCCACTTGATGTATGTGGTCGTAGGTGCCTTGGTACTCAACTGGGCCATGATTAGTTTGACACATCTGAAATTCAAACAGGCTGTCAAAAACGCTGCGATTCAAACCAAGTTCCCTGCACTCTGGGCTCCTGTCAGCAATTATGTGGTACTGATCTTTATTGCGACAGTACTTTATATTATGTGGACCCAAGGTTTTAAAGAATCCGTATTGATGATTCCCGTCTGGATAGTGCTGATGTTTGGCCTATTTAAAAGCCTAAAGACGAAGAAATCTTAAACATAAAAATCATTTTAAAAAGTTATTGTTTCGACGATAACTTTTTTTTTACCGGTATTTGCGCTACATTAGCTGCGCATTGCGCCCTTAGCTTAACTGGATAGAGCAGTTGCCTCCTAAGCGACCGACGTGGGTTCGAGTCCCGCAGGGCGCACAATACTTTTCACCCTAGAATTTTTAATAAAAATAATCTAAAGCCCTATTCAGCTTGCCAGATCTCGCTTCCCTACCTGTCTATATTTAAACTTTCCCTTAGTCAGATAATGAGACGAGTATTTTAAAATTCCCAAATTGCAATTAATAATAAAAAATATTTAAAAAATTAAATTTCCTGACCTCCTGTTTTTTAAATTTCAATTATTACGTTTGAAGAGAGAACTCTATCACATAAAAATACGATACTTTTTATGATAAATGGTCATTTTTTAATCAAATAAATATTCACATAAAATAATTATCAATTTAGTTTAATTAATTATTTTTCAATTGTTTAAAGTAAACTATTAGTATAAATTTAGACTAAAAACTCTAATACGTTCATTTTTTAAACTCTATAGTTTTTTATAGAGCATTTACTCTTTTTTTTATTGTGCTATTTTTGTCACATGGAGTAACAAATGATATCTGGTTATATAACTGATATTAGGAAAATAAATTTAGCGCATTCAAAAACACAAATCAGCCGTAATAAAATTTGTACCTCAAGGAAAGACACAAAATGAAATTAAAAACTCTTAGTACCGCAATGATTCTTGCAACAGTACCAATGACAGGTGCATTTGCAGCTGCACTAGATCGCTCAGGTCAATCTATTTCAGCCTTCCTACAACCGGGTAACTATTTCGAAGCGGGTATTTCTGTTTTAGATCCAAATGTTTCAGGTAAAGTAAATAATGGATATACTCCAAACCCAGCAGCTCCAGCAAGTGCTATTGGGCTTCAAAATACAAACTTATCAGATATGGGAGATGATTATTATTTTCCAAGTGCAGCATTAAAATTACAGCTTACTGATAATTTCTCTTTTGGCTTAATTTACGATCAGCCTTTCGGAGCTGATGCAACTTATTCAGCCACAGACTCAAGTTCACCTGCTGTACTACCAGGTGCATTAGCCGCATTTCAAGGTCAAGGTTTATTCCATAATGGTTCTGAATCAACTAAAGTTGAAGTAAAAACACAAAATATATCAATGCTATTTGGTTTCCAACCAAATAAAAATTTAAATTTTTATGCAGGTCCAGTTTATCAAACTGTTGAAGGTGACGTTCAATTACGTGGTCTAGCATATGGCGGTAGCAGTACATTTGGCTCTTATAATGCCAATATGGAAGAAGACGGTTCAGTCGGTTGGTTAGCTGGTTTTGCTTATCAAATTCCTGATATTGCTCTCAAAGCATCTTTAACCTATCGTTCTGAAATTGACCATGATGCAAAAACCACCGAAACTTTTAATACAGGTTTATTTGCTGGTCTTAACCTACAACCAAATTCAAGTACTTCAATCACGACACCACAATCTGTTAACCTGGATTTCCAAACCGGCATCATGGCAGATACCGTAGCATTTGCTAATGTACGCTGGGTTGAATGGTCTAACTTCTCCATTCGCCCACCTAAATTTGGTACAGCTAGTGTACAAGCACCTGTTGTAGCTTCAACTGGAAAACCAAATGGCTTTGATTTAGTTGCATATTCCGATGATCAAATTTCTGCAACTGTTGGTGTTGGTCGTAAACTGAATGAGCAATGGGCTGGTAACGTTTCCGTAGGTTATGATACTGGTGCAGGCAATCCGGTATCTACCCTTGGTCCAACAGAAGGTTACTGGAATGTTGGTTTAGGTTTACAATTCAGCCCAGCACCAAACTACTTCATCGCGGGTGGTGTGAAATACTTCTGGTTAGGTGATGCTAAAGCACAATCTGGCGCACAATTTGGTACTCCTAATACAGTTGCTAGCTTTGAAGACAACAATGCACTTGCATACGGCTTAAAAATTGGTTACCGCTTCTAATTTTATTTAACCAAACAATAAAAGACCATTGTTCGCAATGGTCTTTTTTCAGTCTTTGATTAGCATTTAATATACATTTATAAATTAATAGCTGTATTTTCCATCAAACGGTTAATTTTTTATTTTGAAATTTACTTCATTCTTCATAATTTTCTTTTTATTTAAAAATCATAAAGATAACTTAACAAAAATAGAATTATTACTCTATCAAGCATCATTTGTGTGCTTACAAGTCAATTATTAAACTCTAGCAGAGTATTTACTCTTTTTTTATTTATGTTACTTTTCAAGCACTTTTAGTTACAAAATGGCATCAGGGAAAGAACCATGAAGCTCAACAAAATATATTCAGCAGTTTTAATTAGCTTACTTCCATCTACTTCAGTATTTGCCGCTGGCTTAGATCGCTCAGGTCAATCTATCGCCGCATTTTTACAACCCGGAAATTATTTTGAAGCAGGCATTTCTATTTTAGACCCTGAAGTTTCAGGTAAAGATAAGTCTGGAAATACGGCTACAGATATGGCTGGTGACTACTATTTCCCACATGCTGCTTTGAAAGTTCAAGCGAATGAACACTTTTCTGTAGGTTTAATTTACGATCAACCTTATGGTGCGGATGCAGAATACTCTGGAAATAATAATTTTGTAGAAAATCATCCTGTTCCTTTTAAAGGTGGCACCTCTGTCGAAGTAGATACACAAAACTTAAATCTCATATTAGGCTACCAACCGACTCAGAATTGGAACTTATATGCAGGTGCCGTATATCAAACTGTGGATGGTACAGTACTACTTCGTGGTACTACCTATAGTGCTTTTAATGGCTACGATTTCAGAACGGGTGAAGATGAGTCGGCAGGCTGGTTAGCAGGTGTTGCATATCAAATTCCGGAAATTGCACTCAAAGCTTCCGTCACCTATCGTTCAGAAATCAAGCACAAGATCAATGCTTATGAACGCTTTAATGCTGCAGGCATGACAGGCAATACCCTATTAGATAATGCAATGACTGCCTTGAATGCATCTTCAGGACAAACTGAATTAACCACGCCACAATCTGTCAATGTTGATTTACAGAGCGGCATTATGGCGGACACTGTTGCCTTTGCAAATCTGCGTTGGGTGGATTGGTCTAATTTTAAAGTTCAACCCTACAATTTTGGAAAACTCTCTCAAATGCTTGGACAAGCAGGTCTGGTACCGGGAAAACCGAATGGCTTTAATCTAATTGACTATAAAGACGATCAAATTTCTGCAACAGTAGGCCTAGGCCGTAAACTGAATGAACGTTGGGGTGCCAATGTCTCTGTAGGCTGGGATTCAGGTGCGGGTAATCCAGTCACTACCCTTGGTCCAACCGAAGGCTACTGGAATCTGGGAACAGGTGTGCGCTTCTCCCCTGCTGAAAATTACTTTATCGGAGCAGGTGTGAAATATTTCTGGTTAGGTGATGCTGATGCTGTGACTGGAGCGCACACCCAAGCAGGACAATTTGCGGATAACCATGCTATCGCTTATGGTTTGAATGTAGGTTATAAATTCTAAACATATTTTATATGTTTAAAAAAAGGCGTACCCGATGGGTACGCCTTTTTTACTTATATAAATATAAGGATTTATGCTGGAATATTACGCACTGACGCATTACGAATCGCTTCTTTTAACGCGTCATAACCGTGAATCGGTGGGAACTGAGGGAATTCAGCAATGACATTTTCCGGTGCATCAAACAAGAAACCGTGGTCTGCTTCGCCCAGCATCGTAGTATCGTTATAAGAATCGCCTGCTGCAATCACACGGAAGTTCAAACCATGCAGGGCTTTAACTGCTTGGCGTTTTTGATCCGGCTGACGAAGTTTATAAGCTGTGATCATACCATTTTCATCAGTTTCTAACTTGTGACAGAAAATGGTTGGCCAATCCAGTTGCTTCATTAAAGGATGAGCAAACTCATAGAACGTATCGGAAAGAATAATCAATTGAAAATGTGTACTCACCCATTTCACAAATTCTTTTGCCCCAGGGAAAGGCCCCATCTCTGCAATTACTTCCTGAATATCATTTAAGCCTAAACCATGCTCTTTTAAGATATTCAGGCGCTGCGTCATTAACACATCGTAGTCTGGAATATCACGTGTAGTGGCTTCCAACGCTTTAATTCCAGTTTTCTTGGCAAAGTTAATCCAAATTTCCGGAACCAACACCCCTTCAAGATCAAGACATACGATTTCCATGGGCTCTCCCAATGTCAGTAAAAAATTTTGCGTTATGATAGCTTAAAAATAGAGATTTCAGGGGCTGTTTTTTAAATCTATTTTATTCATAAGCATTTATTTTTTAGTGCTAAGCAGATTATTTCAATTCCATTAAAATCATTGTGAATTAAACTAATATAGGTTTTTAAGTGTCCAAGCCTATACGCCAGGAACTGTCATGACTACAATCCCGACCATTGACCTTGTTGATGCACTTGCATCTGAATATGCTGATAAATCTCCCAGCGAGATTCTGGAACTTGCTTTAAGTCAAGAAGGTGAAATTGCCATTTCATTTTCAGGTGCTGAAGATGTGGTTTTAATTGATATGGCTTCTCATTTGGGCAAACCTTTTCGTGTCTTCAGTCTCGATACAGGTCGTTTACATGCAGAAACCTATCAATTTATCGACCAGGTCCGTAAACATTATAATATTGAGATCGAAATTTGTTTCCCTGAAACAGAAGCGATGCAAGAACTGGTGACTGAAAAAGGTTTTTTCAGCTTCTATCAGGATGGCCATCAGGAATGTTGCGGTATCCGTAAAGTTCAACCCTTACGCAAAAAGCTGGCTACACTGGATGGCTGGATTACCGGTCAACGTAAAGATCAAAGTCCGGGGACTCGTAATGAAATTCCAGTGGTGCAAGCAGATGTTGGTTTTTCAGGTCCAGGAAAACAGCTGATTAAGTATAATCCTTTGGCAAACTGGTCAAGTTCCGACGTGTGGAACTATATCCGCATGATGGAAATTCCTTATAATCCGTTGCATGAGCGTGGCTTTATTTCGATTGGTTGTGAGCCCTGCACCCGTCCTGTATTGCCAAATCAGCATGAACGTGAAGGCCGCTGGTGGTGGGAAGAAGCGACCCATAAAGAATGCGGGTTACATGCAGGAAATTTAAAATAATAGTTAAAAAAATCACTGTTATTCAGTGATTTTTTTAACTTATCATTACACATAAAGCAGTTCATTTCTTTTTGAAAAAAGATATACTAAAAACACTCTTTTATATAATTCTAACAAGCCTGTTCATATAAGAACAGGCACAAAATTGCAGTGAGGCATTCAACGCTATGCGTCCATTACACCCAATTGATTTTATTTTTCTGTCGCTTGAAAAGCGTCAGCAACCGATGCACGTCGGTGGGCTGTTCCTGTTTCAAATTCCTGACAATGCACCTGATACATTTATTCAAGACCTCGTTGCTGATATTCGTAAATCCAAATGTCTTCCTGTTGCGCCTTTTAATAATAAACTCAATGGCCTATTTTGGGATGAAGACCAAGAATTTGATCTAGACCATCATTTCCGCCACATTGCACTACCGCACCCGGGTCGAATCCGTGAATTACTGACTTATATTTCACAAGAACATAGCGCACTGCTTGATCGTGCCAAACCACTCTGGACCTGCAACATTATTGAAGGCATTGAAGGCAACCGCTTTGCCATGTACTTTAAAATTCACCATGCTATGGTTGATGGTATTGCCGGTATGCGTTTAGTAGAAAAATCACTATCCTATGATCCAGAAGCCAAGAGTATTGTGCCACTCTGGTGTGTCGAAGGTCCTCGTGCTAAACGATTAAAAGAACCGAAAGCAAGTCGTATAAAGAAAGTCATGGGGGCTGTAAAATCACAATTTGAAGCGACCCCTAAAGTCATGTATGAACTATCGCAAACCATCTGCAAAGATATGGGGCGCAATCCTGACTATGTTTCCAGTTTCCAGGCACCCAGTAGCATTTTAAATCAACGAGTCAGTTCATCACGCCGTTTTGCCGCACAATCCTTTGAATTGGGCCGCTTAAGCAAAATTGCAAAAGCACTGGGTGTCACCATCAATGATGTAGTCTTGGCCATCTGTTCTGGCGCACTGCGTGAGTATTTGATCAGTCATCACGCATTGCCGAAAAAACCGCTGATTGCTATGGTTCCGGCTTCAATTCGTGATGATGATTCTGAGGTTTCAAATCGTATTACCATGATTTTGGCTAATCTGGGTACGCATAAAGATACACCTTTAGAACGCCTGCAAATTATTCGCCGTAGTGTGTTAAATGCCAAGCAGCGGTTCAAACGCATGAATTCAAATCAAATTTTAAACTATAGCGCATTAGTTTACGGTGCAGCTGGTTTAAATATTGTCTCGGGAATGATGCCAAAACGCCAAGCGTTCAATATTGTGATTTCTAACGTGCCAGGGCCACGCGAACCGCTATACTGGAATGGTGCAAAACTGGATGCACTCTATCCAGCTTCAATTGTACTGGATGGACAGGCACTGAATATTACCATGACCAGCTATTTGGATAAACTGGAAGTGGGGTTAACCGGTTGTCGTAATGCCTTACCGAAAATGCAAAACTTGCTCACGCACCTGGAAGATGAAATTCAGCGCTTTGAAGAAATTGTAGGTCAAGATATTCCACCAAAAAAGTTAAAAGCGGTGAGTTAACCGCAGCTTCCAAAGAGTGAATAATAAATAAAATAAGGGACCTTTTAGAGGTCCCTTTATTTTCTATTGCACGAAATTAATTCTTAATTGCACGACATTGATTTAATAGTTGATGACAAACTGAATGAATCATGGCCGCTGTAATTTGAACTTCTTTACCCTGCTCATTGACGATATAACCGTTTTGGCTCATTTTATTATCTGTAACTTTCGTATTTTGTTGAACTGCTACTTGGCTTATACTCATGTCATACCTCTTGTTTGCTAAACCAAAACTGGGAGATTTTGGCTTTGGCTACTTGTGTATGACTAGTATTCAAAATTCAGCCTAAAAAGTAAAATTTCAGATGTAACAAGTGTTTAACGATATTCTGTTACAATTTCAGCTCAGAATGATATCGTATTGCTCTTGCGTATACAGATTTTCCACCTGAAATTTGATGATACGCCCTATAAAGTGCTCTAAATCGGCCACTGCAGGTGCTTCCGCTGTTAACAATCGGTCAATCACCGATGGGTGTGCCACCACAGTAAAACCACTTTTACATTCAAAAGCACGTGCATATCTTAAAATTTCCCGAAAAATCTCGTAACACACTGTCTCTGCCGTTTTCACATAACCCCGTCCCTGACAGGTTGGACACGATTCACATAATAAGTGTTCTAAAGATTCACGAGTACGCTTTCGGGTCATTTCCACCAGGCCCAGTTCTGAAACCTGGGTAATTTTGGTTTTGGCATGATCACGTTCCAGCATACGCTCAAACTGGCTCATGACTTCTTCACGATGCTGGGCTTCCTGCATATCAATGAAGTCAATAATGATAATGCCACCCAAATTACGTAAGCGCAGCTGACGGGCAATGACTTGAGTCGCTTCCATATTGGTTTTAAATACGGTGTCTTCTAAAGTCCGGCCACCGACGTAGGAACCGGTATTGACATCAATGGTAGTCATAGCTTCAGTCTGGTCGATCATCAGATAGCCACCCGACTTCAATGCTACGCGTGTTTGCAGGGCCTTCTGAATATCTTCTTCAACATTGTACAAGTCAAAAATGGGACGTTCACCCGGATAGTGAACCAGCCGGTCTTGCATGCTCGGCACAAACTCTTGCACAAATTCTTGCAACTTGGCATGTATTTCGCGTGAATCGACAGAGATTTTAGAAGTATCTTCATTGGCCAAATCACGAATGACCCGCTGTGGCAGCGGCAGTTCTTCAAAAATCAGTGAAGGGACGGCAATGCTTTTTTGCTTGCGTTGAATAAATTCCCAAAGCTTGGCCAAATACGCCATATCCTGTGCAATTTCAGCTTCAGGAATCCCCTCTGCCGCAGTACGGACAATGACGCTGCCGGGTAATTTATGCTCGCTTTGAATGCGTTCGATCATCGAACGCAGCCGGTCTCGTTCTTCTTCTGATTCAATGCGTTGTGATACACCGATATGATGACCATAAGGCATCAATACCAGATAACGTGAAGGAATGGAAAGATCGGTAGAAAGACGCGCCCCTTTGGTCCCCAGCATATCCTTCATCACTTGCACCGTGAGAATTTGACCGGGTTGCAGCAGTTCAAAAACATTAGGGGTTGGTTGATTGCGGGGCCAGACCATATCGTTGATATGCAGAAAAGCGGTTCGAGAAAGACCAATATCGACAAAAGCAGCCTGCATACCCGGAAGTACACGCACCACTTTACCTTTATAAATATTGCCCACCAATCCACGCTTAACCGTACGCTCAACAAATAATTCATTGACCGTGCCGTTCTGGATTAAGGCCACACGACATTCCATAGGTGTGACGTTAATCAACAACTCGTCAGACATAATAAAACTCAAAACATTATAAAAATTCTTTTTTGAGGTCAGTTAATTTAGTGCCTTAACTGCCTGTAATAACTGTACGGTTTCATGTAAAGGCAAGCCCACGACATTGCTATAACTGCCTTCGATACGGGGAATATAACGCGCTGCGATGCCTTGAATGGCATAAGCACCCGCTTTTCCTAAGGGTTCCCCTGTTGCCCAATAATCTTCCATATCATTGAGACTTAACTTTTGAAACTCAACCTGTGTTCGTACCACTATACTTGATTTTTCTGTTCTTGTACGCACACAAACACCTGAAAAGACATCATGCTTGCGCCCGGAAATGCGCTGCCACATTTCAAAAGCATGTTGTTTTGATTCAGGTTTACCTAAAATCTGATTATCCACACCTAAACTGGTGTCAGCGGCTATGACGATGGCATCCGGAAATTGCTCCAATACAGCTTGAGCCTTGCTACAGGCTAAACGCTCGACATAGGCGGCAACATCTTCTCCGTCAAGAATAGATTCATCGATATCCGGACCATAAATCTCGAATTCTAAACCTAACTGTTGCAGCAGTTCCCGACGGCGTGGAGAACTCGAAGCCAGAATTAAACGCGCCATTTTTTAAGCATAAAATACATGACAGGGAAAACCAGCACACTGCTCAATAAAGGCTGCCAGTGTCGGGTAATGGAAAATTGCAAGCCACCCATCGTTTGGGCAATCCAGATCACAAATAAATGTGCCATTACTGCCAGAAAGCTAATCACCCAGAGATTGCCAAAGGTCATGATACGTCGTTCACGGGTTAAAAACCGGACAATAAAGGTAATCAACACAAAACTTAGTGCATTCATACCTAAAGGGGCATCCACCAGCAAGTCGGTAAACATGCCGGTGGCAAAGGCAAACCAGATTCCGCACCATGTAGGTTGGCACATCACCCAAAATAGCATGAGCAGCAACATGAATAAGGGACGTGCACCTGACACGGCATAAGACAGTGGGTAAACCATCAGCACCGAACAGACAATGACTGAAACAATAATCGCAATTAAAGGATCCCGATTGCTTTCAGCCCTTAATTTAGCGAGTGGCATGTGGCTGCTCCATCGCTAATGAATCAGAAAAAAGGACAACGACATGATGTCCACCGGCCAATTGTGCGGCTGGAATGACTTCAATCTGGGCAAATTCACCCGAATTATGCCGGTTAACTTTAGACACCGTGCCAACCAGATAGCCTGCAGGGAAATGTGCACCCAGACCTGAGCTATACACTTTTTCACCCACCTTGACATTGGCACTGGTCGGAACATATTCCATCTTCAAATGACCTAAATCACCTGTACCCGATACAATGGCACGCATCCCGGTATGTTCCAAACGCACAGAGAGAGAATGTTCTTTATCGGACAGCAACATAATACGGCTACTATGCGAATTGACATTGATGATCTGCCCCATAATTCCTTTATCGTCCAGTACGGTTTGACCGACCTTGAGCTGACTGTTGGAACCACGGTTAATCACAATAATATGCCGTAATGGATCGGCATCTGTACCGATGACTTCTGCAATTTCCATGCGCCCATCAATAATCAAAGGCGTATCCAGCAGACCTCTTAAACGGGTATTTTCGGCAGAAAGTTCAGATAATTTTTGCAGACGAACCTGAGCCTGTAATAACTCGGCTTGCATCGCGGTATTTTCACGACGTAACTGGGCTTCAGACTTGGTTTGTTGATTGAGCCATTCTCGCGATAACACTGGATAGCTTGCAAGGGCATAAATAGGATTATATGCCGCATACAAGACATCACGTGCGGGCTGAATCACATGCGGCATGCGCCAGTTAAAAAACAGCACCACCAGACATGTAATCACCGCAATGATAAATGAGCGAAAAGATGGCGGTTGTCGAGAAAACAGTTGTGTTTGCACCGCCTGGTCCCTAACTTAACCTACAAATAACATGTCGTGATTTGGATTATCGAAGAATTCCAGTACCTTACCACCACCACGAGTCACGCAAGTCAACGGATCTTCAGCCACAACCACAGGCAAACCGGTTTCTTGCGCAAGAAGTTTGTCGAGGTTACGAAGTAGTGCGCCACCACCAGTCAGCACAATGCCACGTTCTGCAATATCAGAAGACAGTTCAGGCGGGGTTTGTTCAAGTGCAGATTTAACCGCAGAGACAATATTTTGTAATGGGTCTGAAATCGCTTGGGTAATTTCGTCTGAAGTCACCGTGATGGCACGAGGAACACCTTCAGCTAGGTTACGGCCACGCACTTCAATTTCCAGCGGCTTCGCGCCTTCATCCGGAAGTGCCATACCCACTTCTTTTTTAATCACTTCGGCAGTGGTTTCACCAATCACACAGCCATGCGCTTTACGTACATAGTTAATGATCTGTTCATCAAAGACATCACCACCAATACGGAGTGAATCTGCGTAAACACAGCCCTGCAATGAAATAATTGCGATTTCAGTGGTACCACCGCCCACATCGACCACCATCGAACCACAGGCCTGTTCAACCGGCATACCGGCACCAATTGCAGCAGCCATTGGCTCTTCAATTAAGCGGACATCACGTGCGCCAGCATTGAATACCGCTTCACGAATGGCACGGCGCTCAACCAGCGTTGATTTGCACGGTACACACACTACAACACGCGGTGCAGGTGGGAAAAGACGCTTTTCATGTACTTTACCAATAAACTGGTTCAACATGGTTTCGGTCACTTCGAAATCGGCAATCACCCCGTCTTTCATCGGGCGGATTGCAGAAATATTTGCAGGTGTACGACCGAGCATTTGTTTAGCATCAAGACCAACCGCGGCAACGATTTTCTGTGAACCGCTGTGACGGATGGCCACAACCGTCGGTTCATTTAATATAATGCCTCGTCCTGGTGCATAAATAAGTGTATTTGCTGTACCTAAATCAATGGCTAGATCGGGCGAAAACAAGCCAATTAGTCTTTTTAGAATCACGGAGACGTTCTCGATTAAACTTTATGTGGACGCAAGGTGGCAACTTTAACTAAATGTGATGATTTGGACAAGTCAATCGCTTATTATAACGCACGATATTTTGAATTTTTTTAATACTGATTAGGTAATATTATGTCTACATCGGATGCACAGCATTCTGCAGATTTAAATGCAAAAACAGTTTCAGCAATCGCACATCTGGCCCGATTGTCGCTAAATGATACGCAATCTGCTGAATATGCTCAAAGTCTAAATAAAATTTTAGGCATGATGGAAACCTTAAAAGGCATTGACACTGAAAATGTCGAGCCGCTTAAAAGTCCATTTGACCATCCACAGCCCTTACGTGAAGACGTGGTTTCTGAAGAAAATCATCGTGAAGAATATCAAGCTGTTGCACCGGCAACCCAAGATGGCTTGTACCTTGTTCCACGTGTGATTGAATAATCTTTATTCAGTTAAATCATTTTATTAAATTAAACGTAAAGAAATATTTCTCATGACAGATTTACATCGCTTATCG
This sequence comes from Acinetobacter sp. YH12201, assembly GCF_013418145.1. Lineage (NCBI taxonomy): Bacteria > Pseudomonadati > Pseudomonadota > Gammaproteobacteria > Moraxellales > Moraxellaceae > Acinetobacter > Acinetobacter sp. YH12201. Next base: position 13,230 of record NZ_VPCP01000039.1, read on the forward strand.
ATTCGTGAACTTTCCGAAGGTTTAGCTGGGGCTAAATTTTCGTCTCGCGAATTGACTGAACATTATTTAGAACGCATTGCAAAAATCGATGCTCAAGTACAATCTTATGTGACTGTCACTGCCGAGCAGGCATTGGCCCAAGCCGACGCTGCTGATGCTGCAATTAAAGCTGGCAATGCAACTGCCTTAACAGGTGTTCCAATTGCACATAAAGATATTTTCTGTACCCAAGGCATTAAAACCACTGCCGGTTCTAAAATGCTGGACAATTTTATCTCTCCTTATGACGCGACCGTTGTAGCGAAAGGTAAAGCTGCGGGCCTGGTGACTTTAGGTAAAGTGAACATGGACGAATTTGCCATGGGTTCAACTTCCGAGTCATCTTACTTTGGCGCGACCAAAAACCCTTGGGCACTGGATCACGTTCCCGGTGGTTCTTCAGGTGGTTCTGCTGCGGCTGTAGCGGCTGACCTTGCACCATTTTCAACCGGCACCGATACTGGTGGTTCAATCCGTCAGCCTGCGTCTTTCTGTGGTTTGACTGGCCTGAAACCAACTTATGGTCGTGTATCGCGTTTCGGTATGATTGCCTATGCATCATCTTTAGATCAAGGTGGTCCAATAGCACGTTCGGCTGAAGACTGTGCCTACCTGATGAACGTGATGGCAGGTCATGACGCAAAAGATTCTACTTCTGTAAACAAAGACGTTGATGATTATGTGGCAAACCTGAACGGTACATCAGTTAAAGGTTTACGCATTGGTATTCCTAAACAGTACTTCAATGTTCACGGCTTAGATGCTGACGTAAAAGCACGTGTTGAAGAGTCGCTTAAAAAGTTAGAAGAAATGGGTGCAACGTTGGTTGAGATTGACCTCAACATGACAGAAGCTTATGTTCCAACTTATTACCTAATTGCCCCTGCTGAAGCATCTTCAAACTTGTCACGTTTTGATGGCGTGCGTTATGGCTACCGCTGTGAAGATCCAAAAGACATTATGGACTTGTACAAACGCTCTCGTTCAGAAGGTTTTGGTAAAGAAGTTCAGCAACGTATCTTGATCGGTACTTATGCGCTTTCTGCGGGTTACTACGATGCTTACTACGTGAAAGCACAAAAAGTCCGTCGTTTAATTCAACAAGACTTCTTAAAAGCTTTTGAGTCTGTGGATGTGATCGCAGCACCTTCTGCGCCTACAACTGCATACCGAATTGGTGCAAACTTAAGCCCAGTTGAAATGTACCTAGGTGACATTTACACTATCGCGGTAAACTTGGCAGGTCTTCCTGCAATTAACGCGCCTGTTGGTTTTGACAAAGATAACTTACCGGTTGGCTTACAATTGATTGGTAACTACTGGTCAGAATCTCAATTGTTGTCTGTGGTACACCAATACCAACAAGCAACGGATTGGCATACAAAACGCGCTGCAATTGCTGAGGAGAACGCATAATGGCTCAAGCTCAAAAGAAACCTAAATCAAACCTGATTGATGGTTGGGAAGTCGTTATTGGTATCGAGATTCACACTCAGCTGGCAACCAATACTAAAATTTTCTCAGGTTCTTCAACTGTTTTTGGTCAAGACCCAAATACACAAGCCAGCCTGGTTGATTTAGCGATGCCGGGCGTATTGCCAGTACTCAACAAAGAAGTGGTTGATCTTGCAATTCGTTTTGGTTTGGGTATCGATGCATATATTGACAAAGCATCTGTATTTGCACGTAAAAACTATTTCTACCCTGACTCGCCTAAAGGCTATCAAATTAGCCAGATGGACAACCCGATTGTGGGCTTGGGTCATATCGACATCCAACTTGAAGATGGCACCACTAAACGCATTGGCGTAACCCGTGCACACCTTGAGGAAGATGCTGGTAAATCGATTCATGACCAGTTTGAAGGTATGTCAGGTATCGACTTAAACCGTGCAGGTACGCCGCTGCTTGAAATCGTATCTGAACCCGATATGCGTTCGGTTGAAGAAGCGGTTGCCTACATTAAAGCGATTCACACGCTGGTGCGCTGGTTAGGCATTTCTGACGGTAACATGGCAGAAGGTTCGTTCCGTGCTGACTGTAACGTGTCTTTACGTCGTCCGGGTCAACCATTCGGTACACGTTGTGAACTGAAAAACCTCAACTCATTCCGTTTCATTGAACAGGCAATCAATGTTGAAATTGAACGTCAAATGGAAATTCTGGAATGGGACGGCACCATTGATCAGGAAACTCGTCTGTTCGACCCTGTGAAGATGGAAACGCGCTCAATGCGTTCTAAAGAAGAAGCGAACGATTACCGCTACTTCCCTGATCCAGACTTGTTGCCTGTAATTATTGCCGACGAGCAAATCGAAGCGATTCGAGCGACTATGCCTGAGCTTCCTGCTGCACGTCGTGCGCGTTTTGTGGCTGACTTTGCTGTGACTGAGTACGATGCGCACGTTTTAACGCTGACTCGTGAAATGTCAGAGTTTTATGAAGAAGTCGTTAAGGCTGCTGGCGGTGCTGCACAAGGTAAAGTATCTGCAAACTGGGTGATGGGCGAATTCTCAGGTGCATTAAACAAAGCAGGCTTAGATTTGGCTGATTCTCCTGTATCTGCTGAAAAACTTGGCGGTATGATCGCGCGTATCGTGGACAACACGATTAACGGTAAGATCGCGAAGCAAGTATTCGGCTTTATGTGGGACGAAGGCAAATCTGCGGACGAAATTATTGCTGAGAAAGGCTTGAAACAGGAAACTGATACAGGCGCAATTGAAGCGATTATTAAGGAAGTGCTTGCTGCGAACGAGAAGATGGTTGAGGAATATAAGTCTGGTAAAGAGAAAGCCTTTAACGGTCTTGTGGGTCAAGTAATGAAAGCTGCAAAAGGTAAAGCCAACCCTGCACAAGTCAATGAATTAATGAAGAAATTGATTGGTTGATAATTGACTAATTAGTTATTTTCATGAGATAAAAACCTCGCTTAGTGCGGGGTTTTTATAATTTCAAGGATTATCTTTATAAATGAGTTTTTTCAATATATTACAAGTTAGCAATGAACATCAAATTACTCAGAATGATGAAATATATCAAATTAATTTTCATTCGAGTCGTTTCCTAGAATATACAGATGAAGATATTCGTATTTTATATAAAACATTAACCCAAGAAAAATTAGATTTACTCAAAAAATACCCTGCTCTAATTACTATGGAGCGTTTTGAAAAAGAAATTTCATTAGGTAAAATTTTAAACATTACATATTCTTCTGAAGAACAAAATATAGTTGTTGAATTTAATAAATTACATTCTATAAATATTCAAACTAGAGAAGATATCACATACACAGATGAAGATACTAAGGAAACTTGGAAACAAAAAAATAAGGATTTTGATTTTTATTTAAACACAATTAAAGAATATTTAAAATTTGAAGGATTAGAAGAATATAGAAATCATTGGGCTTTAAAATCAGGAGATATCTTTGCTCTATCAGCGAATAATCCCCATTTCCAAATATTCAACAACAGCACTTACATAAATTTATTTCCCACCTATAATGATCCTCTTCCATTACCTCAATATATCTCTCCCTCTCCAATAAGTAGTTTAGATGTAACTGTAGTAGCTGAATTAGAAACTCAACCACAACACACAATTGCTAGTGTTTCTCAATTCATAGATAAAATCAATGAATTAAGCACTGAAGATGAACTTAAAAATCGCGAACTATTTTTCCGAGGCCATAGAGATGCCTTGCGTTATTTTTTACAACCAAGCTTATTTAGACAATATAAATCAAAAGGACCTATTTATTTAAAGTCCGAAAAAAGTTCATTCATGGACTTACTCACAACAGAGCCTAAATCTTTTTCAAATGAAAGTAGATGCTTTGATATTCTTACTCATATGCAACATTATTCGTTTCCAACAAGATTGTTAGATATTTCTAGTAACCCATTAGCAGCACTATATTTTGCTTGTGAAATTGAAAAAGATGATAAGGGTAAAGAAAAGGATATTGATGGTGAAGTCATATTATTCTATATAAAGAAAAGCGAGATTAAATATTTCGACTCAGATGCTGTTTCTTGTGTGACAAATTTAGCAAAATTGACAGAATCACAAAAAAAAGAATTAATTAAACTCATAGAGCAATGTGAATCAGAAACTCCTCCTAGAAAGGCTTTCAAGTCCACAGACTACGAGAACAATGAAGCATATGCTAGTTACATTCATTTTATTAGACAAGAAAAGCCATACTTTGAACCTAAGATTAAAATTTCTGATTTGAACAAGGTTTTATGTGTTAAGGGACGATTAACACAGGATAGGATTATAGCTCAAGCAGGCTCTTTTTTACTTTTCGGATTAGATGCAAGCCTGCCTGAAGATGGCAATGATGTCTTTAAGATAAAACGGATTAGAATTAAATCAGCTAACAAAAGCTCCATTTTAAAAGAGCTAGATCAGCTAAAAGTTAACCTTCGTACTATTTATCCTAGTCTAGAAAATACAGCGAAATATATAAAGTCAAAATTAGAACTCGAAGCAGATTCTAAGTAATATTATTAAATTAGACTCTTTTAATTATTGGCGGATTCAAGCGGCAAGTGCAACAGTATAAAAACCAGACATAACTTCACTCGGTGTATACCAACCTAGGGTTTTTCTAGGACGATGGTTGAGTGCAAATTCTATCTGCTCTATTTGTTCGTTTGACACGCCATCAAACGATGATGATTTTGGCAGATATTGCCGGATTAAACCATTCGTATTTTCATTTCTAGCTCGCTGAATAGACTTGTAAGGATCAGCAAAATACGTCTCTATGCCAGCATCAGTAATTCTTTTGTGTTCGGAAAATTCTTTGCCATTATCAAATGTCACACTATAAGCATGGCTCATTTGTAAACGATCTAATGCACAAGTAATCGTTTTAGAGGATTCTCTCGTTGACCCTAAATGAACAATATGTACATACAGGCTCTTTCGATCAACGAGAGTCAATAAAGCACCTTTATGATGTTTACCAATCACCGTGTCACCTTCGAAATCTCCTAAACGTTGTCGTTGATCAATGACCTGGTCTCGGTAGTGAATACTTGTTTTATCAATGATTTGCCCCCTACGATCCGTGTTTTTGTAACCGCGTTTTCGATATTTCTTCTGATGCCTTAAGTGTAGATGAAGTTTACCACCTTTTGATTTATCTTGATAAATGTACTGGTAAATCCACTCATGTGAAGGTACATCCAGCCAACCGCGTTGTGTTAAAGCACCTGAAATTTGTTCTGGTGACCAGTCCAAACCAATCAAATAATCAATATAAGCGAAGGCAAATGCTGTCATTGATGATGAAGGACGGTACCGTCTTTGACTTGCAAATTTAGCTGCCTGTTGAGCTCTATATCCACGTTGCCCAGTATTTCTTTTTAATTCACGGTAGATGGTTGATCGTGAACGTCCTAACTCCCGAGCAAGGGTAGCGATTGAACTTTTACTTTTCAAAGTAGCATAAATTTCGTATCTTTCATCTTGAGAAAGTTGGGTGTATTTCTTCATTGTGTGCTTTCCAATTGCGGGTTGAAAAAGTCTAATGATTCTATGAATACACCTAACTTTTTCAACTAACTACAAATGTGTTGCACTTGAGATTTGAATCTGCGATTAAAGAGTCTTTTTCTTCCAACATATAAAAAATCTCAATATGACCATCAAAAAAGTATCCTCTATCGCCAAACTCGAAGACTTAGGACGTATTCAGCTTTCAAAGTCTTTATTTATGCGTGACTTCCTCTATAGCGAAATCGCCAACTGGTACGGTGTACCCAACTTCCCCGGTCATCCTGACATTGCAATCCGTACAGGTACAGAACTTTGCCAACAATTGTTAGAGCCACTCCAAGACAAGTTTGGACGTATTGCGATTCGTTCAGCTTATCGCTCTCCAAGCGTGAACCAACTCGGCAATGAAAAAGGACATAACTGCGCAACGAACGAGAAAAACTTTTCCAGTCATATTTGGGACTATCCTGATGCAAAAGGTTATGGGGCAACGGCGTGTATTGTCATTCCATCATTTTTAGAACTTTATGAGAAAGACCAAAGTAGCTGGCAACAATTGGCGTATTGGATTCATAACAATCTGAACTATAGCCACCTGCAATTTTTCCCAAAACTCTGTGCTTTTAATATTGGCTGGCATGAACAACCTGCACGCGAAATTTATAGTTATATTCAACCCAAAGGCTATTTGCTGCGTGGTGAAGCTGTGAATAAAGAATTTGAGAAATTTTATCCTGATTTATTGTAATCATTAATCCCCCCAAATCCCCCTTTTTCAAAGGAGGACTTGCCACGTCATCAATTGATACGCGTGGTTCCCTCTCCTGAGCAAGTTTTAAAGCACTGCTTTAAAATGAAGCGCAAGAAAGGATGAGGGCTAGGGAGAGGATTTTTTTAAATTAATACTCTTCTCTTAAATTTTCTAATTCAGTCGCACGTGCGGCAGTCGCTTCCATGTAACAACTATTGCTATTTACAGTTGCAATCGTCCCTCCATTCGGGTCGGCATAAAAATCGCAATTGGCATCACGATAGCGAATCCACAGACGCTGAACCTCTTGAAGCTGTTTTTTACGAGTTGCATTCAGCGATGCTATTGTCCGCTTATAGGCATTATTTAAACGTGTATCTTGGCGATCTGTTTCAGCCGCAATACAATCCAGCATATTTACAGTAACGCCACCTGATCGATCCATACAATTTGAGTATTGCCGACTCAAATCATTGTCTCCTGCATACAGCACAGGGGAAAATATCAACATACTGAAACCCAATAAAGTAGTGCGTTTGAACATAACGATCCTTATCTTTTCATTAATATTATTCATGATAAATAAATAGCATAATTGAACCATCATATGTATGCATTAAATCAGTTATTTCCCTCTTAACTCACCCAACCTATTCCATACATCCGGCGTCAAAAATGTCATCACCAGTTTATTTAAATCGACATAACGCAGTACACCTTTCAGCTGACTTTTCACTTCAGGATTTTCTAAAATTTCGTCACTGGTAATCTGTCCAAGCTCTTGAAAACTGTCACCTACCGCTTGTACACCCTCCGCAGCAATTACAGCTTTGGTCTGTGCGGAACACTGCTCTACCAATATACGCTGCAATACTTGGGCTAAATTATTATCCAGCTGGGTTCTCTGCTCTTCATTCACATTGCTGAATTTCTTCAATTCCGGATGTGCAGATAACGCGACAAAGGTCCATTGCAACACCGTTGTTTTATCTGCTGCCGTGGTGGATTTCACCAAACAGTTACTCAGCTGATCCACCGTTGGCCCGGCCATTGCAATTTGTGTGGTTCCCATAATCGTAGTTGCCATCAAAACCGAACAACAGATTCGAGCAAAGCGACGACCAAAGGTGGTAAAAATAGAGTAAAACATAAAGCAAACTTCCATTCTGAACTGCTGCCTTTTTATCATAAATTACCAGGTGTGGCCTGTAATAGCTCTGTAAAATAAAACCTCTTTTCAGCTTGTCTATCCACCTGATGATTTGAATGTTTTCTGGTTTCGACTAAAGAAAGCCACCCCATCTTTAAAAATGACATCTGCTTATGCTATGGTGAATGAAAACAAAACTTTATATAAATCATATCCAAACAGAGGGAAAAATCATGGCTAAACAAATCTTGATGCTGGTAGGCGACTACGCTGAAGACTATGAAACGATGGTGCCGTTCCAGTTTTTAACGGGTCTGGGCTATACCGTGCATGCAGTCTGCCCGGATAAAAAAGCCGGTGACAGCATCGCCACAGCCATTCATGACTTTGAGGGTGAACAAACCTATAGTGAAAAACGCGGTCATAACTTTGCCATCAATTATGACTTCAATTCGGTCAATACCGAAGATTATGTAGGACTGGTCATTCCGGGTGGACGTGCACCTGAATACCTACGCATGAATGAACGTGTAATCGAGATTGTGCGTGAGTTTGATGTCGTTCAAAAACCGATTGCAGCCGTATGTCACGGCGCGCAGCTTTTAGCGGCTGCCGATGTGCTTAAAGGTAAAACCTGTTCTGCTTACCCTGCATGTGCAGCGGAAGTTAAACTTGCAGGCGGTCAATATGCTGATATTGCAGTGACGGAAGCAGTCACCGACGGACATCTGGTGACTGCGCCGGCTTGGCCTGCACACCCTGCCTGGATGGCACAGTTTGTGAAAGCATTAGGTGCAACGATTAGCCTGTAATACTGCTGCGTTAAGATTTGAAAACTTGATATCCACGTTCCATCGCTTGATGCTGGAACGTGGCACCAATCAAGATGAGAAAAATTGCTTTTACTTCATCTGCCTCAACATATTTTTCGCCCCACTGTGATTGTAATTCACGGCTAAATTTTGCAAGACTCGCGTTGCTTGAGCCTTAGAATTAGAAAAGCGGTTGCTATAACTGGGTACACTGGTTAAACAACGTGCAACCAGCATCCCCGATTCGGTATAGACCCGGGTTCCCTCAGTTCCTTGCAGCTTGCCATAGTTATAAGCCCGCTGGGCATTATTACAGGCAGAGATCTGATTTTTACCACTATTTAAATCACGACGTGCAGCGACGTAAAATTTCATCTGTTGCTGTTGCGGACTTTCCACGACTTTTAGCGGCTGTGCTGCTGGCAACTCCGGAGTTAGTTTGGTTTCTTTTTTAATATCTGCTTCTTTTTTAGCTTCAGCCTCTTTTTGAAGGGCAGTTTTATTGAGCGCTTTTTTATTGCCCAGATCATTGGAATTGATTTTTTTATCCGCAGCATTTGTGGTCATACTAATATTTTTATAAAACTTTTTAGCTTCATCCACCGACATGAGTCTGGTATGTAAGCTGACTGCCCGTGCATCCGAACCATCATTGAGTTTACGTTCAGCCACCGGTTCAATAGAGGCAATCCAGCTCTGTCCATTATTTTGTACACACTTATAGGCGCCTATGCCCTGTTTGACATTACCGGAGGAAAATAAGCGTTTTTTATCCGATGCATCCTTCACCAGAGCCATGGAACTCTTATACAGCAGCGTGAATTTGCCCTGCTTGGCAGAACAGTAATTGTTTAAATATTTTCTGGGATATAAAGATTGCGGCTCTTTGTCATTCTGTTTTACTCCCCATGAATAGACATATTCTTTGGCCTGTCCATTGGGTTGGTTGATATTTTTTTGAACGATCATTTCCTGTGCTGAAGCATAATTTTTAACAGAATCATCTGAACTCAAAGCATTAAAACTGGTACAGCCATGTAAAGTGATGCCCACTCCGCCAATCAAGATGAATGTTTTGAAATTCACGTGTTAATGCTCACTGATGCTGTAACTCAAAAATATATCAAAATTGGGAAAATCACAAATATAGTACTTTGATTTTATTATTAATTCCCTTCAAGTTAAATGATACATTTTTACCTAAAAAAGTAAAATAACTGCCAATCTTTTAAAAGTTTTGGTACTGAAATCCGAATGGGATAACACTTTTTAGCCAGTTTAAAATTTTTTATGATTGATGAAGCTTTAGTTATCCCTGAAACTATTCGGCAATTTCCATCATAAACCGATGAAAATTTAATCTTTTATATAAATAGCTAGCTGGCGTACTCAAAAGCTAAAATTAAAATGGGTTATTTCACCACGGCTTCAATTAAATCAAGATCCCAGGCACCACCGGCAAAACCTTTACACATGCCAGACCAGCGATCTACAGTTTGAATGAAAGCTTGTCCCTGCCAAATCCATTCGCTGATCTTCCAGCAATCACCAATACCACGACCCTTTTGCGCACTGCTAATTTCGCCTGCTGCAAAATCCGATGCAGATTCGGTCACAAAGCTGGCTTTGCCTGTTAAAGATTGATTCATTACCCAAGCCCCATAGCCTTCATTGTAGGCTCCGCGCCAGCATAGGGTGGTAGCTAGAACTTTGTTATTGGTAAGCTTATAGAGTTCAATCGCTTGTGGTTTGGCACCCTCTCCATCATAAATGCCTTCACAAAATTCAGCTACATCTGACTGTGTCGGCCGGGCAGCCATGAGTAACTTATGCAGGTTTTGGTACTGTCTGCTATTGGGCTGTAGTGTTAAATAAGGTTTTGCTGCGGTTTTTACTTTGGTGACTACTCGCTTAGGCTGTGCTGCCAATACTTTCGACTCACCTGCGGTGCCGGGCTTGACCAAAGCCCCTACCGTACCCATACGTTGTTGAAAATCATCCATTTTCAACAATGAAGCCGTCATGCCTGCATCAGAAACCTGCCAGGTGTAATAGGCATTTTTAAATACGATATTGGCTTTTTTCCGGGTCTGTTGTAACAGTGCATTGAGCTGTTTGCTATTTAGCGCTCCTGTGAGCAGTTGCTCTGAAATGTTAATCCTGACTCGGCCATAATCCTGATGATTTATAAAAAAGTTTAAATTATTCAGTTTCTTGTTATCTAAGGCTTGATCAAAACTGGATAAGGCAAATGTCCCTTGTACGGTTTGTTTTGCTCCAGCTTTACGGGTCAACAAGATTGTGGCGGGCATACTTTGCAGATAATCATCCTGATAGCCTGCTGCCCGACAGGTGCCAGTATTACTGCAATACACTTCCCAATCCTGATGAGAAAAAGACATGCCTTGAATTTCTTTGGCAAATGTTAGAGGACTGGTCACGGCCAGACAGCAAAGCCAAGTCCATGCATAAAACCTTTTCATTTTTTCTGACCCTTTCCCTTTTTAATTACTATACTTCAGCATTTTCATGATTGTGAAATATAACGCATTATAAAAAAAACCCGCATTATGCGGGTTCTGTTGCTCAATTTGAGTATACCTTATTTATGCAAAGTCGATTCAAATGCCCGTAAACGCTTATAAATCGAGAGCAATTCAATAATGGTTGACCAAGACTCAATTAAGTACTGGAATGACTCGCGTACCTTGCCAAAGACATTGGCAATCTGCATCATCAAACCTAAAGTAATTGCCCCTGCGGCAATACTTGGAAACAGCACAAATAAGCCATACAGATTGTCCAGTTGCATGTACCAGATGCGTACCATGTTGAAATAGGCATAATGGAAATACAGGCGGAAATAATTAAAACGTACGCGGCTAAACAGTTCTTTTAAGGTGAGCGGATCGGCACGATCGGCATAATCTTCACCATAAACCAGTTCTTTGCGGTAAGCAGCTTCAACTTTCTGGTTGTTAAATTCCAGACCCGGCAATTTATAACCGACCAGCATCAACACTACAGTACCCAGCACCGCCCAGCTGATGGCAGCCCAGACCAGTGCATAAGGAATTTCACCAATCACCGGGAGTTGTTTCACATGCGATGATAACTGTAACAACACCGGTAAAAATGCCATGAGCGTCATCAGGGCCTGAATGAAACTCACCCCCAAACTTTCGGTGGTTTTGGCAAAACGCATGGTATCTTCCTGAATACGCTGCGAAGCCCCTTCAATATAACGTAACTGTTCCCAATGCGCGGTGTAATAGTCATTCATCGCCGTACGCCACCGGAAGATATAATGGCTGACAAAGAACAGGTTAAAAACGGCAATCGTCACATAAACCATGGCGACATACAGGAAGGTCAAGGTTTCACTGTAAAGTAAATTGACATTGCCACCACCACTACTCAGCATTTTCTGAATCAGGTCATAAAATGGGCTGTACCAGGCATTCACAACGACATTGACCTGCACCGCAAACCAGATATTGAACAGGATAAAAGCCGAGCCCCAGACCGACCAGCCCTGCCATGGATTGCTGGATTTAAAGCGCCAGAACATCGCAAAAATAACGGTAGAAACGATGAACCACAGATAGAACCATAAAAATGAAGGTGCCCAAAAGCGGCTTACTCCAACAGGTAATTCTGCAGTGGCATAACCCGGTGCAAAGCCTAAAAATGTTCCCCAGCCACTTCCACCGGAATACCACAATGCAATATTGATGACAAACCAGAGTACCAACGATGAGAAGAACCACTTTGGATTAGGAAAAAAAGATTTAAACATCAGTTAGGGTTATTCCTTTATTTTTAGTTTCAAACTTGCCAATCAACCACCCGACCCATTTAGGCTGGATGGATGAAGCGGCTATTATTCTCGTCTTTTCATCTTTGTAGCAACTTATAGACTGTTTGTGAAATGTTTTTTCAGGTGAATTCATTTTCTTTGAATGATGCCTCTTATAATCAAGTTGTATGCTTCATTCGCCCTGTGATGAGGTTTTTATCACGCCAGTTCAGCCTAAAATCTGCTGCATATCGCATCCAATGCAGCAGAGGTGACTTTTAGTCAGATTTTGCCCCAGCATAGACGGAACAAATTAAAATTTGCTTAAAAATAATCCAGCCATTAAATCCATAGAAATTTTATGGAAATATTTGAAAAACCGGAGCTAAATCAAAATATAAGTTTTAATTTTATCTCATTTTAATATAGAATATGTGAACTATATCGTATTTTTCATCCATTTGTTTTTGGATTTAGTTCTCAAGACTGATAGGATTGGTTAAATATTTACCAATTTATGATACTATTAACCTAATTTATAAGATCTAGGGGGAAGTGCAATGGAAAATTTAATCATCGAATTATTAAAACCTGTGACCTTGGAAAAAGAGAACTGCAGTCCTCTCGTTTTTGAACAAGGCACGATCTTAAAAGTCATTATGCAAACACCGACCAGCCTGCTGGTATCAGATGATACCGACTTTAATTTTACTGTTTCTTTGCAAGATGAAAATAAAGTCTGGCGTGAACTATAAGCTTCATGAGATTTTTATAGTAATTTAAAAAATTTGGCTACGGAATCCTCGAACTTGAGTATAACTCCCCTAAACTCAAGTTCGAGAATTTCGATGTGCCATAAACAACAATAAAATTTGGCTGAACAGCACCCCTGCTGATCAAAACCATAGAAAAGAGATACATACTTTATCTGTTGTGAACGTTAAAAGTTCCCTCTATCTCCAGCCCATCCAGTATATAAGCTCACCCAAACCCAGCAGCTTTAAGCCGAATATGGTTTAGATCAGCTTGTTCAATACTTAAGCGTTCCCATAAAACTCAGCGCAGAAAACAGCCAGATAAACAAAACAAAACTGCGTCCCTGATTAAAATGATTCAGATCGGTACCATGCAGAATGTTATGCCGAGTCATGCTCACGGTTGAACTGCTATCCTTTTTATAAGCGGCAAGTTCAGCAAAGTACGGATTCATTTCAGTCGCAATTTTAGATTTGTGCCACAAGCTTTTTATTTCATTGCCCTTTAAGCCTGGAACAATTTTATAAAGATCCACAAACCTGGTTGCATTTTGTTTTAAAAAACCCGCCTCAATTAGGACATCGGTCAAGATGCCTTCTAGTTGTGCATAAACATTTGGAATGCAACCACTATAGAAGCCGAGTTTGTACATTTTAAAACTTTCAAGCAACACAAGACGGCGCTTCGCTTTGATATTTTCATCAATATCTAAAGCGTCAAAAGCTTTAAGCATTTGGGTTTGGAAATGTTCGCTGTTAATAATGTCAAGTAAATTAAATTGTTCTAAATCTTCAAACTGGTGAATAGCAGGCCAAAAGTGCATCAGGTTTAAAGCATCATTGGCCACTTTCGCCCCAATCGGTTGATCAAGTTCATCTGCCAAGATTTGGAAGTAAGCATCTTGCTCTGCAAAGCCCAATAGGGTGTTGATTAAAAGTGCATGCTCATCTGCCGAGATCTCTTCAATATATTGCTCAGCCTCTTTTAAAATCTGACTGCCCAATTGTTTTTGACTCGCAGTATTTTGTTTAATACGGGTAACGGGTTGGTCGAAATCGAAATCATCTTCGTCAATCATGATCTTTACTCTAGGCACATTGCTTTAAGTGCCCATTATCACAGGTATTCAATACAGCAGATAGCGCTATAAAATAAATACTGACCTTGATGGAACCGCAATCGAGATTCAATCAAGGTCATAGACGCTCAAGAACAGTGTGCCTGATTTAGAGATTCCCAATATGCAGATGGAGCATGTTTTGATGGCATCTGAACAATCTTAAATTTTTCGGCCGCTCTCCCCCCTTCAACCCTGGCCTGACTGAAGTATCTTTAAAGCTCAAACCATTATTGATGATTTTTATTTTGGTCAGGCTTGTTTTGCTCAGATTGATCGGTTTTATCTTGATCCTGCTTTTTCGGCTCACCTGACTGAGATTGATCTTCACCTTTCATTTTACTCATTGTGTCTGTCGCCATCTGTCTCAGTTCTCCCAGTTTGACAGAGGCTTCATTGACCAACTCCGTAATCTTCTGTTTGGTGTCTTCAAACTTATGCAAGGCCTCATCTTTGAAATGTGCCATACGGTCCTGCTGATCTGACTGATTTGCCGATTTATCTTTCGATGTATAATCCGCTTTCGCCTTTTTCGTGTCACCAGAACCCTGTTCACCAGTTTGCTGACTGTCTGACTTGCCATTTTTTAGCTCATTCAGAATCTTTTCGGCTTTTTTCAGTAGATCCTCACCAATGGCGATTGCCTTGGCTTTTAAGTCATCCATCTTAATAGTTTCAGTTTTATTATCCGACTTGCCAGACTGAGCTTCTTTAGAATTATCTTCTTGCTCTGCATGTTCGCCATTGGGCTGAGCACCTTGCTTCAGTGCAGACTTTTCATCAGTATTGTTGTTGTGGGCTTCTAAAACGTCCTGATGTTCCTGCTTGTGCTGTTTATCAATTTCATTCTGCTTTTGCTCTTTTTCCAATTGCTCATTCAGTTGTTGTGTATGTGGTTCTTTATCCTGGTTTTGCTTTGAAGTAGAAGTACTTGTCTGGTTATTCTGAGTCATGATTACCCTCCTGAGGTGTCATAAAATGATCAGACAATTTTTTAGCACAAAGCATGCAATCCAGCGGACGAATTAAGCAAACTGCAACAAAGCCTGTACATGTTGTTGCTATTGATTAGAGAAAGTAGCGTCAACCTAGCTCGATCAATTATTTAATATTCGCTCATCGGATGATATCGAATTTTATATTTGAATATTCAAGTTGTTTTATTCATTGCGCTTCAGCTAAAGCATTTCTTTGTAATCCCCTCTGCATCATGTAAAATTATGACCCATTGCATAAAATACGAATGAGAGAGTCATATCCGTGCGTAATATCCTAGTCACTAACGCCCTTCCATACGCCAATGGTCCGATCCATATGGGTCACTTACTCGGTTATATCCAGGCAGATATCTGGGTTCGTGCCATGCGTGCAATGGGTCATAACGTGACTTATGTCTGCGCGGACGATGCTCACGGCACAGCGATCATGCTGCGTGCTGAAGCGAATGGCATTACTCCGGAACAGCAAATTGCCAATGTACAAAAAGAACATGAGCGTGACTTTGCCGGTTTTAAAGTGGACTTCGACCACTACGACTCAACCAACAGCACTGAAAACCAGGCTCGTGCATCTGAGATTTATATCAAGAACCGTGAAGCCGGCAACATTGCCGTTCGCCCTGTTACACAATTGTTTGACCCTGAAAAAGGCATGTTCCTGTCTGACCGTTTTATTAAAGGCACCTGCCCGAAATGTAAAGCGGAAGATCAATACGGTGACTCATGCGAAGTGTGTGGTACAACCTACAATGCGACTGAACTGCTCAATCCAAAATCGACATTGAGCGGTGCGACGCCTGTCGAAAAATCTTCAGATCACTACTTCTTTAAACTGCCAAATTTTGGTGAATACCTGCAAAAATGGACCCGTGACGAAGGTCGTTTACCTGTGTCGATTGCCAACAAGTTAGATGAATGGTTTGAAGCAGGTTTGTCAGATTGGGATATTTCCCGTGATGCGCCTTACTTCGGTTTTGAAATTCCAGATGCACCAAACAAATACTTCTACGTTTGGGTAGACGCACCGATCGGCTATATGTCGAGCTTTGAAAATTACATCAAGACCAAACGTCCTGACCTAAGCTTTGACGATTACTGGAAAAAAGATTCTGAAAATGAGGTGTATCACTTCATTGGTAAAGACATCGTTTACTTCCACGCATTGTTCTGGCCTGCGATGCTGGAAGGCGCAAACTACCGCACGCCAACAAGCTTATTCGTCAACGGTTTCTTGACAGTGAATGGTCAGAAGATGTCGAAATCTCGTGGGACATTCATTAAAGCTGAAACGTATTTAGAGCATTTGAACCCTGAATATTTACGTTACTACTTCGCATCTAAACTTTCGGACAAAGTTGAAGATTCCGACTTGAATCTTGAAGATTTCGTTCAGAAAGTCAACTCTGACTTGGTCGGTAAAGTGGTGAATATTGCCAGTCGCTGTGCGAAATTCATTAACACCAAGTTTGACAATAAATTGTCTGCAACATGTGCAGAACCTGAATTGGTACAAAGCTTTATTGATGCCGGTGATTCAATTGCCAAAGCTTATGAAGACCGTGAGTTTTCAGCAGCAATCCGTGAAATCATGGCATTGGCTGATAAAGCCAACCAATACATTGATGAGAAAAAGCCTTGGGCGCTTGCGAAGATTGAAGGTGAAGAACAGCAAGTTCACGATGTATGTTCTGTCGGTATTAACCTGTTCCGTCAATTGGCGGTTTACCTAGCACCTGTACTTCCAACTTTGGCTGAACAAGTTCAAGCTTTCTTACAGTTAGACAGCTTCAACTTTGAATCACGTAAAACTGTATTAGTGGCTCATGAAATTGCGCTGTTCCAGCCATTGATGCAACGTGTAGATCCGAAAGCTGTGGCTGCAATGGTTGATGCATCTAAAGATTCTTTAGCTGCTCCTGCTGAAGCACCAAAAGCGGAAAAGAAAAAAGAGAAAGCTAAAGAGAAGAAAGCTGAGCCTAAAGTGGGCGAAGCTGAAATAATTGGCATTGAAGACTTTATGAAAGTTGACCTACGTGTAGCAGAAGTTCTTGAAGCTGCGACGGTTGAAGGTTCTGACAAGCTACTTCAATTGACTTTAAATGTCGGTGAAGCTGAACCACGTAACGTGTTTAGCGGTATTCGTGAGTTTTACCAACCTGAAGACTTAAAAGGTAAATTGGTGGTAATGGTTGCGAACCTTGCTCCACGTAAGATGCGTTTTGGTATTTCAAACGGTATGGTACTTGCGGCTGGTAATGGCGAAGGTGTTTGGGTGATTTCACCTGAATCTGGTGCTAAACCAGGTGATAAAGTGTCTTAATTTTTAAAATTAAGATTGGAAAAAGCCTCTACGATGTAGGGGCTTTTTTATGCTTATAAGTTCCCTCTCCTTTTGTAAAGGAGAGGGTTAGGGAGAGGATTTATTGAATCACAGCCCCATTTTGACTTTGAACCGTACCAGGTTTGTCGGAGACTTTTTATTTAAGTTAGGCCACCTGACCTAATGGGTTAATTTTATCATAGTACATTGCTTCAAAATCAAAAGGTGACACATAACCTAGTGCACTATGTACAC
>NZ_VPCP01000003.1:0-95733 GCF_013418145.1 Acinetobacter sp. YH12201
TGTAGTCTTCACGCTCTAGAAAGCGATTTACACTATCATGCGAGATGTTATAAGTCTCGGCAAGTTGTGTGCAGCTAATAGAGTTCGGTTCTGTCATGAGAAAGCCCATATAAATGGGTAGAGTACAAGTTGCTGTAGAAGCATTTTTAATTCGTCTGATCACAGATACTTTATAAAGTATTTTAATACTTTTTTGAATCCGTCAATGCGTAAGTCCTATATAATTATATTTAATTTTTCACAGCCTTATCTTTACTTTAAAAGTTGAAGTGACTTTGTGTAGGCTAAACCCTACTTTTGACAGACCAAAAGTAGGCAAAAGTTTTTATTCCCCATCACGACTTCCTGTCGTGATGGGGAATGTGTGGCATCCTTGCCACACACAAATCTAACACTGAGATTCAACTATGGGACAGCAGTGGTATCAAACAGCCTTTTTACTCAGCTTTTTCACTTATTGAACAAAGGTTTTCCAGACAAAATCCTGGCTTTGACCCTGCAATGTCATTTTCAGTTGATCGCCTGATTGCAATGCTGCCACCCCGGCGGGCGTACCGGTCATCACTACATCACCCGGCTCTAAAGTAAACACCTGACTGATATCAGCCAGCAAGGTTGGAATATCAAAAATCAGCAAAGACGTATCGCCTTTTTGACGCAGCTCATCATTCACCTGAAAAGTATAATGGACATCTTTCCAGTCCTTGACTTCAGCCACGTCCACCCAATCTGCCAAGATACATGAACCGTCAAAGGCTTTGGCACGTTCCCAAGGCTGACCTTTCTTTTTCAAGTCATCCTGTAAATCACGTAGCGTTAAATCCAGACCTAAAGTCACAGCACCCACAGCTTGCAAGGCTTTGGCAGGATCGGTTTCTGCTTTTAAAGTCTGGTCAATCCGCAGGCTGAGTTCACATTCATAGTGGCAATTGCCCCATGCTGGATTCCAGCTAATGCCTTGTTCCAAACTCACCAAACTGCTGGACGGCTTGATAAATAAAACCGGACGATCAGGAATGGCATTGCCTAATTCTTTGGCATGATCTGCATAGCTACGACCGACACAGACAATTTTAGATGGACGTGTACTCATGATCTTCCCTTTTATTGCACTTTTACTTTATTTCAAGCTTACTTTTTAAATGTGTTTTCAAATACGGTTTGATCGGCCGGTTGCTCGAAGGCACGTTTCGGTACAATCACCACAGTACGATTTTTCAATTCAATCATATAGGTCAGCTTGCCCACAGCAAAGTTTTGCACTTCACTATAGTTAAAAATCTGTTTACGACCATTGGCATAAATTTCGGCATGATCCTGAAACAACTCGATGCCTTGCTCACTTTTACCAAACTGGTATTTTACAAATTGACGCTTAAACATCATCGGTAAAAACCAGTAACGCATAATCAGCTGCAAAATTAAAAAGAAAGCACCGAGCGCAACATAATAGCGACCGACGCCATTAAAGCCGAGATAAAATCCCCAGATAATAATCCCGATACTGACCAATGGGGTAATAAAACGGGTAATCTGCTTTTTACCAAAAGTCGCCAGGGCAAAACCGTCTTGCGATTCTTCCAGACTTAAGGAATAACGTACCGATACAGCAGGCTTGGTCTCTGACATAATTCATCATCAAATTATTCGAACAATTGTGCTAGATAGTACACCAGATTCCGTCATTTCCTTATTGTTTTTGCCCACCTAAATTACATCAGGCAGCAATGCAGAATATAAAGTTTTAGCCGGATTGGGAGTGATCAATCTTCTATTCGATTTTAAGCTGCGTTCCGATTATCTTAACAGTCTTGGAAATCTGTTTGATGCTGCCAGTAGAGAGCAACGCGAAATGTGCCTTATCACGACATGTTAGAACAATAGATGGCAATACCGTAATGGTATTAAAGATTAAACAGCAGATGAAATAATTTTTTAATACATTTAATTTATTCTAGGCGCAAAAAACCGCAATTAAGTGGTTTCTTTCAATTTCACATCTGTTGATGTGATCAAGTTGGTGCGCTCAGAGAGATTCGAACTCCCGACCCCTTAGTTCGTAGCCAAGTGCTCTATCCAGCTGAGCTATGAGCGCGACGTCTTGATGTGGTGCATTATACGCGTTTTTAACATTCTGTTAAGTGCTTTTTCACAAATCTGCAATCAAATGAACAGTTATTGGGCAAAATTAGATTTTTCATCTATTTTTTAAACAAAATTTGTTTTTTGATGATTGCACAGATTGATTTGAGATAAAGATAATAAATTTCACCGATGCATTTTTACTCCAGGTTTCGTTCAGATATCTGAAGTAAATATTGAAGATGAGATGCTTTTTAAAAACTTCCCAACTCATGGAAAAATTGACAAGATTAAGTTACACCAAATTTCAGACACAAAAAAACCGCAACATGTGCGGTTTCTTCCAGTTTTACATCTGTCGATGTGTTCAAGTTGGTGCGCTCAGAGAGATTCGAACTCCCGACCCCTTAGTTCGTAGCCAAGTGCTCTATCCAGCTGAGCTATGAGCGCGTACTTGAGTTGCCTTTCAGCATTCGTTACATTTACGTTTAACTTGATTGGTGCGCTCAGAGAGATTCGAACTCCCGACCCCTTAGTTCGTAGCCAAGTGCTCTATCCAGCTGAGCTATGAGCGCATTTCAAGTTATTCGTGGCGGTGAGAGAGGGATTCGAACCCTCGGTGGGCTTTAAGACCCACGCTCCCTTAGCAGGGGAGTACCTTCAGCCACTCGGCCACCTCACCGTAACGAGCCGCCATAATACAAATTAAACTTCATTTCTTCAAGTCAGATTTGAAAAAATTCTGATATTTTTAATCAATCATCTATTTTTTAAACAATTTACGACTTTGCTCTGCCCTTTTCTATCTGTTTTATGGCTGGTGACCGTGAAATATTCAGCCTTACCCCAAAATTTGAACTGAAAAACACATTATTGCAATCATTTACGTGCAGTCTGTTGCAGCATGACTTATGCTAATCCTATCTTCTGACATGAAGCCAAAGACATTATGAAAAATTGGGTCGATCCTGAAGCTAAAGCTGAAGCTGAACGCTATGAAAATCCTATTCCTAGCCGTATTCTGATTTCTGAAACGATTGAAAAATTACAAGCACCACAATCTCATGCAGATTTAGTAGAACATTTTGAAATTGCAGATCAAAAAAGTATTGATGCACTCAGTCATCGCCTGATCGCCATGGTTCGCGATGGCCAGTTGATGAAAGATGGATATAAGTTCCAGCTTGCCGCCAGCCAGCCGACGCATGAAGCCACCGTCTATATCAATTCCAAAGGTCTGGGTAGTGCCTCGATTGCCGATCATGAAGACCTTTTACTGCCTGAACGCGAGCTGCGTCTGGTCTTTAATGGCGACCGGGTCAAGGTCCGTCAAACCTCGGTCGACCGCAAAGGTAAGCCTTGGGGCTTTATTACCGAAGTGGTGCAACATCGGGTGAAACAGATTATTGGTAAAGTGGCCATTCACGATGGCGAATACTTTATTCAGCCGACCAATCCGAATGCCCATCAGCCGATTACCCTGGAAAAAGAACTGATTGAACATGCCCAGGTCAAAGTAGGTGATTCGGTTCGTGTGGCGATTGATGACTATCCAACCCGCGAAGAACTGGCGACCGGTCATATCGTTCAGTCTATGGCAGACAAGGCAGATACCGAAATCATTATTCCGCAAACCATTTTAGAATTTGGCTTGCCTTATGAATTCCCGGAAGAAGTGCTTCGCGATGCCGAACACTTTAAGGAACCTTCTGCACAAGACCGTGAAGGTCGTATCGATTTACGTGATTTGGCTCTGGTCACCATTGATGGTGAGGATGCACGCGACTTTGACGATGCCGTATATGCCGAAAAACGTCTAGGTGGCGGCTACCGTGTGGTCGTAGCCATCGCTGACGTAAGCCATTATGTCCGCAACGACAAACCGCTAGATGACGAAGCCAAAGAACGTGGCACTTCAGTCTATTTCCCGCATTTTGTCTTACCAATGTTGCCGGAAGCACTTTCCAATGGCTTGTGCTCGCTGAATCCGCATGTCGATCGTCTCTGTATGGTCTGTGATCTAAAACTGTCACGTGCCGGTCGCGTCACTGGTTTTGAATTCTATCCATCAGTCATGCATTCCAAAGCGCGTCTCACCTATACTCAGGTGGCACAGTATTTTGATGGCGACAGCAAAGCAGTTCCTGAAGATCGTGATGTACGCAAATCGCTGAATACCTTGTTCCAGCTGTATCAGATCCTGAAAGGTTTACGTGCAGAGCGTCATGCCATGGAATTCGAAACAGTCGAAACCTACATGACCTTTGATGAGTTAGGTGGCATTAATGAAATTCTGCCACGTACACGTAACGAAGCGCATAAGCTGATTGAAGAATGTATGTTATTGGCAAACGTCGCAGCCGCAGAATATGCCCTGGAAAATGACATTCCGATGTTATACCGTGTACATGAGCCACCTGAATTTTCACGCATCCAGAAAGTGCGTGAATATGTGAAATTGCTCGGCCTGCCTTTCCCGGAACAACCAACGCAAAAAGATTATCAGGCGGTGATTGAAGCCACCAAAGACCGTATTGATGCTCCAAGCATTCATGCGGTGCTGTTACGCTCGATGATGCAAGCCTATTACGGTGCAAATAATGCCGGGCATTTTGGTTTGGCGTATGAGGCCTATACCCATTTCACCTCTCCGATCCGCCGTTACCCGGACTTGTTATTGCACCGTGCCATCAAAGCCCATTTAAAACAAAAGCCTTTCCTGCTTTCCGGTGCCGCTCTGGATGATGCCGGAGAACATTTCTCTCAAACCGAACGCCGTGCCGATGAAGCTTCCCGTTCCGTCACCACCTGGTTGAAATGTCATTATATGAAGCAGCATTTAGCTGAAGAATTTGTCGGTGTGATCAGTGCAGTGGCTGAATTTGGCCTGTTTGTAACATTAAAAGACCTCTATGTTGATGGTATGATCCACGTCAGCCAACTGGGCGATGACTATTTTGTCTATGACCAGCCAAGCCAAAGCTTAATCGGTCAGGCACGTGGTCAAACCTTTAGTCTGGGCGATGAAGTCAAAATTAAGGTGGCTGCGGTAAATCTGGACGATCGCAAAATTGACTTTGAACTGTTGCAACAAATAACCCATGCCGGCCGTGCTATTCGTAGCCGCGCGCCACGTGTGGCCAAGACAACAACAGAAGAAGTATTTAGCCCGCGTGCGAAAGCCGTGGTCAGTGAAGATGGTGAACAACCGATTCGCAAGAAAAAGCCTAAAACCAAATCTGCTGCACCAGCTAAAAAGTCAGATAAAAAATCTTCAGCCAAATCGGATGCAAAAGCCAAAGACAAGCTGAAGAAAAAATCCAAACCGAAAAAGAAAAAGTCGAATGCGAAAGCTAAGCTAGACTAATTTTCTGATAAAAGCCCTACTTCGGTAGGGCTTTTTATTGAGTCTAATCTAGAAAGTATTTACCGACTGAAAAATAATAGCCCTTGATTTAACCTTCTCTAAGCCTTACATCTACTATTAACTTTATAAATGATATGGCGTATTAGAAATGACTTTAGAAAAGGCGACCTTGCCCGTTCCACAATTTGACCAGATTCAACTGGCTGATTTAAAACAACAGATTGAACAAGCAATTCAACAAGGACAAAGTTTTTTAAAAGATTTAACTGCAGTTCCAGAGAACGCTCAAGCACAGCTCAATGTTCTGGAACAGGTCGATACGCTGGAAAACAACATGAGCGAAGCTTGGGGTGTGCTATCACATCTCAATGCCGTGATGAATAACACAGAAACGCGTGAACTTTATCAATCCCTGCTTCCAGCATTAAGTGAATACTACACCCAGCTGGGTCAACATACGGTGCTCTATCAAAGCTATCAACATGTACATGACTCATCCGTATTTAGCACCCTCCCTGCAGCCCATCAAAGTGCCATTAAACTGGCACTGCGCGATTTCAAACTTTCAGGCGTGGCTTTAGAAGGTGAAGCGAAAAAACGCTATGCAGAAATTTCTGCACGTTTGTCACAGCTGTCATCTGACTTTTCTAACCATGTCCTCGATGCCACACAAATCTACTTCAAGCCTCTAACTGAAGAACAACTCAAAGGTTTACCACAAAGCAGCATCGATCTGCTCAAACAATATGGTCAGCAACGCGAACTTGATCAGTCAGTTGCGACATTGGACATTCCGGCTTATCTGGCCATCATGACCTATGCCGATGACCGTGGCTTACGTGAAGAGTTATACAAAGCCTATACCACACGTGCTTCCGACCTATCTGAGCATCCTGAATTTGACAATACCCAGGTGATGGAAGAAATCCTGAGTCTACGTCATGAAATGGCACAGTTATTAGGTTTCAACAACTATGCCGAGTTATCGCTGGCCAGCAAAATGGCGCCGGATGTCGAAACCGTAGATAAGTTCCTGGTCGACCTGGCTGAACATGCCCGAACACCTGCAAGTAAAGAAATTGCCGAATTAAAAACCATCGCCATTCAGGATGGCATTCTCGAATTACAGCCGTGGGATACAGGTTATTATTCGGAAAAACTGAAACAGCAACAGTTCAATTTATCGCAGGAATCACTGAAACCGTATTTCCCTGCACCCAAGATTTTGCAAGGCTTGTTCAGTATTGTAAATCGTCTTTACGGCATCAACATTGTGGAACGTGAAGCGCCCGTCTGGCATCCAGATGCACGCTATTTTGAACTGGAAGATCAAGGCAAGGTAGTCGGCGGTTTTTATTTCGATCTGTATGCACGTAGCGGCAAACGCGGTGGTGCCTGGATGAGTGGTTTCCGCTCGCGCATGCAAACCCGACAAGGCCTGCAAAAACCGATTTGCTACATGGTCTGCAACTTCACCCCTGCTGTAGGCGATCAACCTGCGCTGCTCACTCACGATGAAGTGAATACCCTGTTCCACGAATTTGGCCATGGGCTGCATCATCTATTGACCGAAGTCGACCATATTGCCGTGGCAGGTACACACGGCGTAGATTGGGATGCAGTCGAGCTACCAAGCCAGTTTATGGAGTTCTGGACCTGGGATACTGACAGCCTCGACCTGCTCAGCGAACACATCGAAACCCGGCAGCATTTGCCAGAAGATTTGCTTAAATCCTTGCTGGATGCCCGTTTCTTCCAGTCTGGTATGCAAACCTTGCGTCAAATCGAATTTGCCCTGTTTGACCTGTCGATTCACAAACACAGTTCTGCTTTAAATGCCGAACAGGTACAAGCGACGCTGGACGAAATTCGCCAAAAATATGCGGTCGCACCGACAGCCAGTTATAACCGTTTCCAGCATAGCTTTAGCCATATTTTTGCCGGAGGCTATGCTGCGGGTTATTACTCTTATAAGTGGGCCGAAGTTTTGGCCAGTGATGCCTTCGACCGTTTCGAAAAAGAAGGAATCTTTAATGTGCAGACCGGAAAAGAATTTCGTCAATTTATTCTAGCAGTTGGCGGAAAAGATACAGCACTTGACGCGTTTATCAATTTCCGCGGACGCGAGCCAAAAATAGATGCATTATTACGTCATCAAGGTTGGACGAAGCCCTCTAAAAACGCTTAAACTAACTGTCTAAGATTGTTCGGAAGGTTAGGATGATGACTATCAAACGTCGTTTCATTGCAGGTGCTAAATGTCCAAAATGTGAAGCACTGGATCGGGTTGTCATGCTAACTTCTGGCGACGATGAATGGATTGAATGTATTGACTGTGGCTATAGCGAAAACCGGCCAACACATGTCGAAGAACCACAAATGCCGGAACTGCCGGATGAGATTGGTGTCATTCAGTTCAAACCACGTCAGCCTAAATAAAAACAGGTTCAATATGACATTAGATCAAAGAAATAGCCCAAAACTTTTATTGGGCATTATGGGGGGATTGGTTGCAATCATTGCGCTTTTTTTAGCCTATCAATGGTTTTTTGCAACTTCAAACGAAACATTGCCTGAACATGAAGGAGCTAGTTTAACGGCTCCTGCAAAACCAGCTGAACCGCTTGCTCAAGCCGAGCAGAAAACCATTCAGCTGGTGGATGAAAAAATTCTGAAACAAGCTGTTCCAGAAAATGAATCACTCGCCAAAGAAGAAGTGGCTAAACTGGATGATATTCAAAGCCAGTTAAATGAACAGGAAACCATGCTAAAAGCCCAACACGCCGATGCAGATGAGCTGATTGCCCTGAAAGAAGAACAGATTAAATTACTCGAAGCTCAATTGGCTCAAAAACAATAATTTTATAGTTGAATATTCAGCTAAAATATCAGCACATGTTTTAGCTGATTTCTTTCATGTCCCTACCGACCAGCAATCGGAACCTGTTTACAGCACTTGCCTTACTGACCTGCTCTGCCTTTTTATTTTCTCTGATGGGCGTCTGTATTCGCTATGCCTCACACACGCTAGATAATCCCACTATTGTATTTTTTCGCAACTTTGTCGGCTTGTTTATTTTTCTGCCGTTTATTTACCGTAAAGGAATTGGATTTTTTAAAACCGAAAAAATCTGGATGCATAGCTGGCGTGCCGTGATCGGGCTGGTCGCCATGTATGGCTTCTTTTATGCGATTGCCCATTTAAAGCTGTCCAATGCCATGGTGTTTACCTATTCTTCCCCGATTTTTATTCCCCTGATTGCCTGGCTATTTCTGAAAGAAAAAATCACCAACGCCATGTTTCTTGCTGCAGCGATTGGTTTAATCGGTGTGATCTTTGTCGCCAAGCCGGATGCCGGCATGTTTAACCAGATGTCGATCATTGGACTAGGGGCAAGCTTCCTGGCTGCCATGGCATTTGTGACGGTTCGTGCGCTTACCAGTACCGAATCGCCAGAAAAAATCGTTTTTTATTTCTGTTTTATCGGCACCCTCATTTCCATGATTCCGATGTTCTGGCTATGGCGTCCCTATAGCTGGACTGAACTGGGTTTTCTGATTGGTGCGGGACTGCTGGCCAACATCAGCCAGATTTTCATGTCCAATGCCTATAAACTCGCACCTGCCGGACAAATTGGCCCGGTAAATTATATTGCCATTATTTTTGCCGGAATCTGGGGCTTTATATTCTGGCAAGAAATACCGGATTATTATAGTTTAATGGGTTTCGGACTCATTTTAACTGCCATTATCCTGTGTAGTCCCTTGGTGAAAAAACGTTCAATCTAATCATTCAGCCAGTTTTTCCAATCATAAAAAAAGCACCCGAAGGTGCTTTTTTTAGCATGATCAATTAATGATACCAACCGAACAGTTTAAAAATATACGGCGCATAGGTCACAATCAGTAAAGACGGGAACAGCACCATAATCGGTAGCAACCAACGTTCATAACGGTAATAAAACTTGGTGTATTTGACCTTTGCTTCCGCATCGGCAGCACGAACCTCATCATCACCTACCGACATTCGGGTCAGCAGATGATTCAGCGCCACAGGCGGAGAGACATAGCCCAATTCAAATGCAACCAGTACAATCATCCAGAAATGGATGGGATGAATACCATTTTCATAAGCTACCGGTGCAATGGTGGCAGCCACCAGAATGACCGCGCCAAACGGATCTGTCGTCATACCGACAATTGCCAGCAACAGTGCAATAAAGGCCAGTGAAATATAGATATTGCCAAGATGCGTTGGCAATAATTCAACCACTTCACTACGTTCAATCAGACCGCCTACACTTGCAGACAAAGCCATCAGGATAATCAGTGCACCAATATGTCCAACGGTTTCTGCTGAAGCAAACCACATGGAATGGGCAAAGCCGCGTGATTTTTCTCCCCCATGCGGTGTATGTTCGCGCATAAAGGTCGACTGTTTTTCATGTTCCAGGGTTAAAGCTGCATGACGGTCTGGTGGTGTCACAAAACGGTCACCCCACCATTTATCAAACATAATGTAAGCAATCAGGATTATCGGCAGAATCACCGGAGCAGTGAATTCATCCATTTGAGTATCCAGACCCATCGTATACATTAAAATGACAACAACAGTAATCACGATATAAGGAATCACCGGCACAATGGCTTTTAACATGCCCGGTACCGCCACTTTAGGCGAGTTCACACGGAAACGTGTTTCCGCAAGATAAAGTGATACCCCCAGGAAAATCAAAGCGGTCAACCAGAAGACATAAATACCATGATCAAACAGCTCATCTGAAGTTACATGTCGGCTATCGAGCATGGAAATCAGAATCACCAGCAAGCAGGGACGAATCACCACCCCCAGCGAGCCAGACATGGCGGAAACAGCCAGGGCATATTGACGGCGTGAACCCGAATTCCATACTTCCTTATAAATGATCGCACCTGCTGCCACAACAAAAATCCCGGAAGCACCGGTATAGGCCGTTGGAATCGCAGCGGCAATCAAAATCAGCCAGGTCAGGGTTTCAGGGGCCAAATTCCACGGACGTAAAATACCGAGGAATAAATCCATCACCCGAGTTTGGGTCAATAGCATACCCACCCAGATAAACAGTGCCAGGTTTAAGAAAATGCCAGAGAATTCCACCAGAATTCCGAGGTAAATCCCTTGCCCCATTGGATAATCCATGACAAAGGTAAAAACAATCCCGGTCACTAATGCCATGTAGGCATATAAAGGTACACTCAGTAAAGCCAGTCCCAGATTACCCTTAGCTTCCTGTTTAGCCATAGGTGGTTTAAAGAGTTGTAACAGACTGATCAGGGTTAAGCTAATAAATAGGAAAATCCACAACCAGTAAACCGTCAGTGTTTCATACGTGGAAGTCACGCCTGAGTTGATAATGGAATGGTATTGGCTGAGTACCGATGCTGTCAGCAGACCATTACCCAATGCCATAAACAGGGCATAAACACGATAATCCAGCTTGGTGGTTGGAGCACGTAAGCCAATATGATGAAACTTGACTGAAGCGGTGATTGCAGCAACCACAACCATCAACAATAAAATAATGACACGGTTTTCAGTACCAAATTTAAAAACACCAAAGAATGAGGTTTCCAGGGTACGGTAAGTTCTTATCGTTGGATGATCATCCATATATTGAATGGCTTTGTCATAGAATTGATACTTTTCCTGGCACTGTTGCTGCCCTGCCAGAACCGAAGCCCGTACATCTGCTTCCGATGTAGTCCCGAAAATATCAGCGAACTCATCATTGGCATTGGCTTTCATTTGTTTTTGTACTTGCGCATCAATATCCGGATGTAAGTCACAGCTTGGCTTGGTGGGTTCTGCACGTAAAAAAGAATATTGCATGCCAATATCTTCATTGCCATACAAACGTTCACCTACACGTAATAGCTGACCATGAATCATCTCACCAGTACCGATGATGAGTGTGAGTAAAAGTAGTAATAGAATGACAAAAGTCGAGATCCACTCTGTCCATATATAACGTAACAGACCTAATCCTGATCTGCTGTTTTCATCATTTTGCATGTGCATTCCTATTTTTTCTTTTAATCATTGCTACAACTTCAGCAATGCCACTTTCCTTTTCTGAATAGAAAACATCCTTTCTCTATTCAATCTATTTATTCTTATCAACAAATTTGCATTAACTCGATATCAATGAAAATGACAATATGTATTTTCTTTTCTGTTTTAAATGTCAATCTTGCCACTATTCAACAAAATATTCCCATAAAACATAAGCCAAAGCGATGACGACTCCTCCAATAACACCTAACAAATGTGCTTCAACCAAGACTGGACTGCCAATCAGTTCCGCTGTACCGACACTGCCTACCGTATTTTCCCAAAGCAATTTTCCCAGAATCAGGCACAACACCAAGGCAGCAAAATTGCGCTCTTTTCTATACAACAGATGCACACAGGCAACGGTGACATACGCCCCGTGCAAGACTCCAGACAGGCCGGCATAAGCTTCTATATCCGGAAAAAAATAATAAAAACACAGACTGATAAATGGCGGAAGTAATAAAAGTAAAGCAACGAAATGCCAGATTTTGACGCGTGGAAAGATGAAAGGTAAACAGGCAAAAGCCAGCATATTGAGCAGATAATGAATCCATCCCACATGTACCCAATGGGCAGTCCATAAACGCCAGAATTCTTTAAATAAATCAGCTTGCCAATAAATAAACGAGTCTGCAAAAACTTGAAGGCATGCCGAAAAAGACATTACAAATGCAATAAAAATAATCTTTTGCATCAGAAACGGGTTTTTCATTGGCATGCCCCCCAGTTTAGAAATAATGGATTAAAAATAAAACATCATCCCAACCCATATTTTTCTTATATTTTTTTCATCCCATTCAACTTAAGAGGATGCAGCACTCTCATTTTCAGTAAATAAATCATCCAGTTCTGCAGAATTATCCTGATCATCCCAGAAACGTTGCATCCCATCATCACTGGAGCGGATGCCGGTATGTTCAGTCCAGTAACGGTCTGAAATCCCCTGCACCATATTTTGCGCCATACTGTCTACCAGTCTGAACTGCGGATTAACCGGTTTTTCTTCAGAGCGGGCTGTGGCAAATGCTTTCAGTGCATCACGAATCTTGGCATCATCGCCACTGGCTTGAGCTGCGACCGCATACAGGGCATGTGACAAGCGTACACCTTTTTGTTCACCCAGTTGCACCGACTGTTTTAAAGTCTGATAAGGGTCGGGCTTACCATCTCCCGCACCCGGCAACAAGGTCCAAATGACTGCACGTGCAGCTTCTGGCGCACCCCAGAATTTGGAATTATCTAGGCACACCATGCCGCGTTCCACCACTGCCGCAATATCTTTCGGTACATTGACGGCACCGCCAGAATTAATGTCATTGGTCATGGCCTGTAAGCCACTGATCATTCCCATTAAATATACCGTTTGATCGAGGTCACTTTTCATTTTTGGGCACCCATCACCTAGGGCCTTGTTATATTTTGTCGCCCAACGCTTTTCTAATAGCTGGTAGCCTGCATACTGACGCTGTGCGGCAATGGCAGCCCAGCGTTTTTGCTGGATACGGGCATCTTGTGCTTCTGAAACTTGCCCCGCTTTAGAAGCGCGTAAATAATGCAATTCTGCTTCCAAGGCCTGATTTTCAGCACAAACTCCTGATGAAGCATATAAAAGAACCGCAATACGGGTTGGGTCTGCCCCCATATCTTTGGTGGACATAATAGCAGGCGTTAAGGCATTGCCTGAATTGCATGCCATATCAGCATCATCCATGGCCAAGATAGGCGGTACAATATGTTTCTCACTAAAACCTAGGGCAATGTTTGCCCCTGATTTAACCACTTGAGAACAACCTGATAATAAAGAACTTGTAACGATGATGGCTGCCATACCTTGGCATATTTTTTGGACTTGCGACATTTTCCTGTCCTCTATAATTGTGTTTATGTCCATAGCACCTAAACATAGCAGATGCAAAATTTGAATAAAAGAGTATTCACTCTAATTTGGTTTGCTACTGTGCCACGAAATGATGTACGGAAAATTGACTGTATTCCATCAAGTTAAAAATTTTGGGCAAAAAAAAGTAGCATTGCGACGGTTCGGCACATGCTACTTATCAAGGGGTCAAAGCCTAACGGCTTTCAGGTTGTGCAAATCGATCCTTCAGCACTGTTCCTAGTCGCCCAATAACAATCGCCAAAACAATTGCTATCACCAGAAACATCCAAGTTGGAATCACCATGATGATTTCCTCAGTTGCTGTTGGTGGTTTTAATTTACATTTAGCTGAAATAATTCACTGGAAAAATTGTCTGACAATTGCAACATTTGTGATTTTTCTCATCAAACTGTCTTACAAAGAACAAAAAATATAACTATATATTTGATTATAAATAATTTAATTAAAATAAATTTTATACAACTGTCTAACAATTAGCTTAATTTAGCCAGTTTTTTCAGTGCTTTCCATTGCTTAAAAGGCAATTGATCAACCCAAATCAAGAGTGGCTTCTCCTGAAAATGCTGGAAATACACCACAATATAAAGCTGATGATCAATCAAATGACTAACCGACACACGTTTAACCTGTTGCGATTTTAAATGCGACAGTGACCATTCACGTGCATGCAAATGTTCCAAACAGATCAGTTGAGGGACTTTCAAGCCATAGGCATAGGTCATTACACCTAGCACAATACACAGCAACCATAGCCATACGGGCAAGAGTTGCTGCAAAAGCACAATCAACAGAGTAAAAATGCTCAGCTGAAATATGCAGGCCAGACGGCTGCGTTTCAGCTGAAAACAACGGTTAGCCATGAACGTAATTTTTCAACTTGGCAATCAAGGCTCTCATTTCCGGACGTGGCGGTTCAGACACTTCCATAAACCAATCTAACAGATCTGGGTCCTCTTGCGCGACCAACTCAGCAAAAGTTTCTTTCTCTGCTGCATCTGCCTGTAGATAATAATTTTTTACATAAGGGTCAAAATAAACATCAATCTCTTTTAAACCGCGACGAGCACGATAAATGACTTTGCGTTCTTCCAAGCTGATTTCTTCGCTCATAGCTAGCTCCCCAACAGTGTGAAATTTTTT
Organism: Acinetobacter sp. YH12201; assembly: GCF_013418145.1. Taxonomy (NCBI): domain Bacteria; kingdom Pseudomonadati; phylum Pseudomonadota; class Gammaproteobacteria; order Moraxellales; family Moraxellaceae; genus Acinetobacter; species Acinetobacter sp. YH12201. Next base: position 14,585 of record NZ_VPCP01000003.1, read on the forward strand.
GCTAGTTTACCCTATCCATCCCCTCTATTTCGAGCCATTTGCCCGAATTGACCAAATTCATCATTTTATCTGTACATTTGAGCATTCATCTCATTGTCGCTTATGCCTCAATCTTTTAATTTTTATCAAACAACATATTTCTAGATGGACACAATAATAATGCAATCAGCTGCGATTCGACCTTTAGCCAATATGCTGCCCCGTCATTTGTTTAATGCCGAACATGAAGCTTTCCGTGAAACGGTACGCAAATTTTATGAAAAGGAAGTGGTTCCCAATACTGCCAGATATGAACAGCAACAGCATGTCGACCGGGATTTGTGGAACAAGGCGGGTGCACTGGGCTTACTTTGTGCCACCATGCCGGAACAATACGGAGGCTCGGGGGTAGACCGTCTTTACAGCATGATCCTGATTGAAGAACAGGCCTATGCCATGGATTCAGCAACTGGCTTTTCGTTACATTCGGATATTGTGGCCAATTACATCTGCAATTTCAGCAATGAGCAACAAAAGCAGCACTGGCTACCAAAAATGGCTACAGGTGAAGTCGTTACTGCCATTGCCATGACCGAACCGGGAACAGGATCTGACTTACAAGCAGTACGTACCTCTGCTGTTTTGGATGGCAGTGATTATGTCATCAATGGTTCCAAAATTTTTATCACCAATGGCTACCTGTGTGACATGGCGATTGTGGTCTGCAAAACGGGCAGCAGTGATAAAGGTTCAGCTAATCTGTCTTTAATTATGGTCGAAGCTGACCGTGCCGGTTTCAGTAAAAGCAAACCTTTAAATAAAATTGGTATGAAAGGACAAGATACCTGCGAGTTGTTCTTTGACAATGTCCGTGTGCCTAAAGAAAACTTACTCGGTATGGAAGGCATGGGTTTTATGATGCTGATGAAAGAACTGGCTTGGGAACGCATGCTGGTCGCGATCATTTGTCAGGCGGGAGCCGAAGCAGCATTCGCGCATACCGTGCAATATACCAAACAGCGACAAGCTTTCGGCAAGCCGATCAGTGCTTTTCAAAATACCCGCTTTAAACTGGCAGAATTACGCACTGAAATTGATTTCTGTCGTGCTTATTTAGACCGTTGTATGGAATTACAGCTTGAAGAAAAATTGGGTATTGATGCAGCGGCAGCAGCGAAATACAAAATTTCCGAAATGTTTTCTAAAGTCGTGGATGAATGCCTACAGCTGCATGGCGGTTATGGTTACATGATGGAATACCCGATTGCACGTGCCTATATTGATAACCGTGCCAATCGCATTTATGCTGGTACCAATGAAATCATGAAAGAACTGATTTCACGTTCGCTATAATCAACATTTATTTCTATACCGGTTCAATGCTTGGTACTCTATCTGTAGCAGCTTGCAGCAGAATAAAAGCTGACAACTTGAACCCATAATTCAATAGGTATAAAAGAGGGAGCATTACTGCTCTCTCTTCAAAAAATAATGAAATTCAATTATGAGACTAAACGTGGTGTTGCACTTTTCTTATCTTGTTGCTCACGTTTATGAAATTTAAGCACACCATCATCAAAGCGTGCATGCTTTAATTGTTTACGGTCAGCCAGATAATTATTGGAGACACTCCAAGGTGCATGCTTGCCCTGTTTCGGCATCACATCAGCAGCACGGGCAATATAACCTGAACTCAGACTGCCCATCACGGTATCTTGCATTAACTCGGTCGCGTCACCTTGTGGAATCACTTCATCATAGCCATTTTTATCCATATAGTTGATCAGACGGCAAATATAATCCGCCGCAATATCCACTTTCAGTGTCCAGGAAGCATTGATATAGCCAATAATCATGGCCATATTTGGCACATCACTGACCATGATGCCCTGATACAGCATATGTTGAGAGGTATTCATCAGCTTGCCATCAATCGTGGCCTGAATACCGCCTAAAATCTGAATATTCAATCCGGTTGCAGAAACGACAATATCCGCATCCAAATGTTTACCGGACTTTAACTGAATACCCGTTTCAGTAAATTTTTCAATTTGATCCGTTTCAACTGAAGCACGGCCTTCACGCAGAATCTTAAACAGGTCACCATCCGGTACCACACACAGACGCTGATCCCAAGGCTCATAGTTTGGAGTAAAATGCTTCATGTCAACTTTATCCTTGAGCTGGAATTTCACCGCATTCAGCAAAAGCTTCTTGAGCAGTTTCGGCTGTTTCTGCGCCAGGGCATAAATACCACGTTGCATGCCAATATTACGCGCGCGCGTTAATTTATAGGCCAGATCTTCTGGTAAGATCTTACGCATTTTGTCATAGACCAGATCAATTGACGGCACAGAGGCGATATAGGTTGGGGAGCGTTGCAGCATGGTGACATGCCCTGCACCACCTTTCGCCATGGCTGGCACCAAGGTAATCGCTGTGGCTCCACTACCAATAATTACGACCTTTTTACCAGAATAATCTAGCTGCTCAGGCCAATGTTGCGGATGAATAAACTCGCCTTTAAATGCAGACTGATTTGGAAATTCAGGTTGGAATCCCTGATCGTAATTATAATAACCAGTACAACCTAAAACAAAATTGGCCACCCAGGTTTGCTTTTTTTGAGCAGTATCTTCAATTTCAACCACCCACTTTTTAGTGATCGAATCATAATTCGCCGCAAAAACCCGATGCTGAAAATGGATTTTATTTTTAAGCTGATACTCGTCAATCACTTCAGATAAATAATTTTTGATGGATGGACCATCCGCCAAGACGCTGTCTTTTTGCCACGGCTTAAAATTAAAACCAAAGGTCGACATATCTGAATCGGAGCGGATTCCCGGATATTTGAATAAATCCCAAGTTCCACCAAAACTTTCACGACGTTCAATAATTTCAAACTGGCGTTGTGGGCAATTTTTCGAAAGATGAACAGCCAGACCAATACCCGAAATACCGGCACCGACAATCAACACATCAATATGTTTTTCCATGTTCTTTTTATAACCTGTTTAAGCTTTATTTTATTAAACCATAAAATTGACAATACTCAATGTCAAGTTTGTATGAAAGTCATAAAAAATATGTCAGTTCAGGACAAAAGTTTAAATTATCAGAGAATTAAAAATCATCAGGCATAAAAAAGACCGGTGAAACACCGGTCTTTTTTAGAACAACTGAAGCTCTTCTTGCGAAATTAGTTAACTTCGCGATCTACTAGCTCAACGTAAGCCATCGGTGCAGCATCACCTGCACGGAAGCCCGCTTTAAGAACACGTAGATAACCGCCGTTACGTTCTTTGTAACGAGGGCCAAGAACGGTAAATAATTTACCAACAGTTGCTGCTGAACGAGTACGAGCAAACGCCAAACGACGGTTTGCAACAGTATCGTTTTTAGCTAAAGTGATTAAAGGCTCAGCTACACGACGTAACTCTTTAGCTTTAGGCACAGTTGTTTTAATCAACTCGTGCTCGAACAAAGAGTTAGCCATGTTTTGGAACATCGCTTTACGATGACTGCTTGTACGGCCTAATTTCACACCACTATTACGATGACGCATGGTGATAGTCCTACTTAATTAACGGCTACGATAGGCAAAACGGTCGTCCATACGGAGACTAGCTGGTGGCCAGTTCTCTAAACGCATGCCGAGTTGTAAGCCTTTAGAAGCCAGAACATCTTTGATTTCAGTTAACGATTTTTTACCGAGGTTAGGAGTTTTTAACAACTCCACTTCAGTACGTTGAACCAAATCACCGATGTAGTAAATATTTTCTGCTTTCAAACAGTTAGCAGAACGAACAGTAAGCTCTAGATCATCTACTGGACGAAGCAAGATTGGATCCACTTCTTCGCGAGGCTCTTGAGCAACAGGAGCTTGATCTTTCTGAAGATCAACAAAAATTGCAATTTGTTGTTGCAAGATTGTTGCCGCTTTACGGATTGCTTCTTCAGGATCAACTGTACCGTTTGTTTCAAGATCAATGATCAGTTTATCAAGGTCAGTACGTTGTTCTACACGAGCATTTTCTACTGTATAAGACACACGTTTGATTGGGCTATAAGAAGCATCTAACTGTAAGCGACCCACAGGGCGAGTCTCGCCTTCTGGGAAACGTGAGTCAGAAGTTTCATAACCACGACCTTGAGAAACTTTCAGGCGCATTTTTAAATTGCCTGAAGCACTTAAAGTGCCGATCAAATGCTCAGGGTTTACCACTTCAACATTATGAGGTAAACGAAGATCAGCGGCTGTTACATCGCCTGGACCTTGTTTTTCTAATGTCAAATATGCTTCGTTTTGATCGAACAGCTTAATCGACAATCCTTTTAGGTTCAGCAAGAGCTCGACGATGTCCTGCTGCAAGCCTTCCAAGGTACTGTACTCGTGCTCAACCCCTTCTATTTCAACTTCAACCACAGCAGCGCCAGGTAAAGAAGAAAGAAGGATACGACGTAAAGCATTACCAAGAGTATGACCAAAGCCACGCTCTAATGGTTCCAGAATCACTTTTGCCGAGGTCCCGCTAGCCGCTTCGACCTTGATCGCTTGCGGAGTTAGAAACTCATTTGCAGTACGCGTCATTATTGCTACCTCAAGGATTATTTAGAATACAATTCTACAATCAAGCTTTCGTTGATTTCAGCAGGTAAATCAGAACGATCCGGTGCAGCTTTAAACGTACCTTCTAGTTTTGAATGGTCAACTTCCATCCAAGAAGGAATACCACGTTGAGCAGCCAATTCAATTGCGCCTTTAATACGCAATTGTTGTTTAGCACCTTCGTGAACTGCGATTACATCGCCAGCTTTAACTTGGATAGACGCGATGTTAACACGACGACCATTCAAAGTAATGCTACGGTGAGATACAAGCTGACGAGCTTCTGCACGTGTAGAACCAAAACCCATGCGATAAACTACGTTATCAAGGCGGCTTTCAAGCAGTTTCAACAAGTTTTCACCTGTTGCGCCTTTAACACGAGCAGCTTCTTTATAGTAGTTACTAAATTGACGTTCTAACACACCGTACATACGACGTACTTTTTGTTTTTCACGTAATTGTAGTGAGTACTCAGATTGTTTGCTGCCACGAGCCCCGCCATGTTGGCCAGGTGCTTTAGCATGTTTTTTTGTCTTAACGTCAAATGGTTTAACGCCAGATTTTAATTGCAGGTCTGTCCCTTCGCGGCGAGAGAGTTTGCATTTTGGACCAATATAACGAGCCATGAATGATTCTCCTTACACACGACGTTTTTTAGGTGGACGACAACCGTTGTGCGGGATTGGCGTCACATCGGTAATGCTGTTAATTTTATAACCCACTGCACCTAAAGCACGAACCGCAGACTCACGACCAGGACCAGGACCTTTTACAAGGACATCCAAGTTTTTCAAACCGTAATCCAAAGCTGCTTTACCAGCAACTTCAGCAGCTACCTGAGCAGCAAACGGAGTTGATTTACGTGATCCACGGAAGCCTTGTCCACCTGAAGTGGCCCAAGCCAGTGCATTACCTTGACGATCGGTAATAGTCACAATGGTGTTATTAAAAGAAGCGTGAATGTGTGCAACACCTTCAGAGACGGTACGAGTGACCTTCTTGCGTGTGCGAGTATCTTTAGCCATCTTTTAGCTTCCAGAAATCTTATTTCTTAATAGGTTTGCGCGGACCTTTACGGGTACGTGCGTTAGTTTTGGTGCGTTGTCCACGGACAGGCAAGCTGCGACGATGACGAAGACCGCGGTAGCAGCCTAAATCCATTAAACGTTTAATGTTCATGGAAATTTCGCGACGTAAATCACCTTCGGTCGGAACCTTGGTAATTTCTGCACGAATCGCATCAAGCTGAGCATCATCCAATTCACGGATCTTAGTAGTTGGTGCAATACCAGCAGCAGCTAAGATGTTCTTAGCAGTGTGGCGACCGATACCAAAAATATACGTGAGGGAGATAACAGCATGCTTGTTATCCGGAATGTTTACACCGGCAATACGAGCCATTCACTTTCTCCAAAAAGGCAGTAGAGATAATCAACCGCCCCACAAATATCTTGAGGGGCGGATAATAACCTAATTAGCCTACTGAAATCAACAGGTCTTGATCAGATTAACCTTGACGCTGCTTATGACGAGGTTCAGCGCTACAAATAACGCGGATAACCCCATTACGACGGATAACTTTACAGCTACCACAAATTTTTTTAACAGAAGCTTGTACTTTCATGATGAAACCTCAAGTGCGCTTATCCCTTAGGATGAGCAGTCGTTTTTCTCATTAACGTTTGATTGTCATACTGGTGCGAAGTGAGATGGGCTTGTAGCTGAGCCATAAAGTCCATCACAACAACCACTACGATCAGCAAGGATGTACCACCTAAATGGAATGGAATACCAAAAGAACTTTGCAGAATCATTGGCATCAAACAGATGACCGTAATATAAATTGCACCAATGAATGTCAAACGATTAAGAATATGATCTAAGTAACGAGCAGTTTGCTCACCTGGGCGAATACCAGGTACATAAGCTCCGCTGCGTTTCAAGTTCTCTGATACTTCTTTAGGACTGAACACAAGTGCAGTATAGAAATAACAGAAAAAGATAATTAACGCACCGAAGAGCACCAAATACAAAGGTTGTCCAGGCGATAATACCAATGCCAAATCTTGTAGGCTACGCTTTACGATTCCTGCATTTGGATCAGAACTACCCAACCATTGACCTAAACTTGCAGGGAACAGCAATAATGAACTCGCAAAAATTGCTGGAATAACCCCCGCCATATTTAATTTCAATGGCAAATGTGTCTGCTGTGCAGTAAATACGCGACGCCCTTGTTGCTTTTGAGCATAGTTAACCGGTATACGACGTTGTGCCTTTTCAATAAATACAATCGCAGCAAGAACCGCAACTGAAAGTAATGCAAATACAGCCAGACCAATTAAGCTCGATTGACCATTATCCACCGAAGTGAATGCTTGAATTACAATATTTGGCAAACCAGCAACGATACCTGCAAAAATGATCATGGAGATCCCATTACCAACACCACGTTCGGTAATTTGCTCTCCTAACCACATTAAGAACATAGTGCCTGCAACCAATGAAGTTACAGCAGGAATGTAAAAAGCCAGTCCTGAGGTCAAGGTAATTCCTTGGCTAATCAGACCAGCACACATACCAACACCTTGTACCAATGCAAGTAATAACGTGCCGTAACGCGTATATTGATTAATCTTACGCTTACCCTGCTCGCCTTCTTTCTTTAACGCTTCCAGCGAAGGAACGACTGTTGACATCAACTGCACGATAATCGATGCAGAGATATATGGCATGATTCCCAACGCAAGAATTGACATTCGCTCTAATGCTCCGCCAGAGAACATATTAAACAAACCTAAGAAAGTACCTTCATTAGCTTTGAAAAAACGTTCTAAAGCGACATTATCAATACCCGGCAGCGGAATATGTGCTCCTAGTCGAAAGACCAGTAATGCGCCAATCAAAAACATTAATCGACGAATAATTTCACGATATTTCACATGAAATGGCTGGCCTTTCATCATGTTGACATGACCTGAAGAACTAGGAGACATAGACACTAGCGATTACTCCTCGACTTTACCGCCAGCAGCTTCAACAGCAGCTTTAGCGCCTTTAGTCAAAGCAACACCTTGTACAGTGAATGCACGAGTAATATCACCAGAAAGTACGATACGAGCACGAGTCATATCTTTACGTACAACATTGGCAGCTTTTAAAGTTTCAAGTGAAATGATATCACCTTCAACTTTAGCAAGCTCTGATAAACGTACTTCAGCAGTTTTTAAAGCAAGTTGGCTAGTGAAGCCGAATTTAGGTAAACGACGATATAACGCAGTTTGACCACCTTCGAAACCTGGACGTACGCCACCGCTCTTACGTGATTTTTGACCTTTGACACCACGGCCACCAGTCTTACCAACGCCAGAACCGATACCACGGCCTAAACGAAGGTTTTCACGTTTAGCACCTTCTGCAGGTGCAATAGTATTTAAACGCAGAGTCATGGCTTATTCCTCTACACTAACCATATAGTAGACTTGGTTGATCATACCGCGGTTAGAAGGCGTATCTTGCACTTCTACAGTATGACCAATACGACGCAGACCTAAACCTTTAAGGCTAAGCTTGTGATTTTTCAAGCGGTGCGCAGAAGATTTAGTCTGGGTAACTTTAATCGTTTTCATGATTGATTACCCTTGAATTTGTTCTACTGAAAGACCACGTTTCGCAGCGACTTTCTCAGGAGAAGTCATGTCACGCAAACCTTTAAAAGTTGCGTTCACTACGTTAGCAGCGTTTGTAGAACCATAGCATTTTGTCAATACATTATGTACGCCAACAGCTTCTAGAACTGCACGCATAGCACCACCAGCAATTACACCAGTACCTTCAGAAGCAGGTTGCATGTAAACGCGGCTTGCACCATGACGAGCATTAATAGGGTGTTGTACAGTACCGTTAACAAGCTCAACAGTAATCATGTTACGACGTGCAGCTTCAAGTGCTTTAGAAATAGCAGCTGGAACTTCACGTGCTTTACCACGACCAAAACCTACGCGACCATTACCATCACCCACAACAGTTAATGCTGTGAAAGAGAAGATACGACCACCCTTAACAACTTTGGCTACACGATCAACGGCAACCAGCTTTTCAACAAGACCTTCGTTTTGTTCAACTTTAGCCATGATTAGAACTCCAAGCCGTTTTCACGAGCAGCATCAGCCAAGGCTTTGATACGACCATGATATTTGAAACCAGAACGGTCAAATGCAACTTTAGTTACGCCAGCTGCTTTCGCACGTTCTGCAATTAAAGCACCCACTTTTTGAGCCGCATCAACGTTACCAGTTGTACCAGCACGTAAAGTAGCATCTAAAGTTGAAGCTTGAGCTAAAACTTTGCCACCATCTGCTGAGATAACTTGAGCATAGATGTGACGCGGTGTGCGGTTTACACACAAGCGAGTCGCACCCAATGCACGAATGTGCAAGCGTGTGCTTTTCGCACGACGCAAACGGGATTGTTTCTTTTCGTTCATAAGAACCTCGCGCCTTATTTCTTCTTAGCTTCTTTACGAAGTACAACTTCGTCAGAATAACGAACACCTTTACCTTTATAAGGCTCTGGTGGACGGTAACCACGGATATCTGCAGCAACTTGACCTAAAGCTGCTTTATCAGCAGATTTAAGAATGATTTCAGTCGCTGTAGGAGTTTCAGCAGTTACACCTTCTGGAAGGTTGTAATCAATCGGGTGAGAGAAACCAAGGTTAAGGTTAACAACGTTACCTTTAACCGCAGCTTTATACCCAACACCGATAAGTTGTAACTTGCGTTCGAAACCTTCGCTAACACCTTTTACAAGGTTGTTTAACACAGCGCGAGCAGTACCAGCTTGCATCCAAGCGTCTTTCGACTCAGCTTTAGGAGCAATTTGAAGTTGACCTTCTTCCTGTTTTAGCTCGACCAGCGCATGCAGGTTGAAAGACAATGTACCTTTGCTGCCTTTCACTTCGACCTGCCGGCCGTTCTGAGTAACTGTTACACCGTTAGGTACAGTTACTGGGGCTTTAGCCACACGAGACATGAGGAATCACCTATTAAGAAACAAAAGCAATAACTTCACCACCGATGCCCGCAGCACGTGCAGCGCGATCAGTCATGATGCCTTTGCTTGTAGAAACAATTGCAATACCCAAACCTTGCTTAACGCTAGGAAGTGCATCTTTACCGCGATACTGACGTAGACCTGGACGGCTTACACGTTTCACAGTTTCGATAACTGGTTTGCCTTCAAAATATTTTAACGTAAGTGTTAAAGTTGGTTTGCCTTCAGCATCTGCAACTTCTACGTTTGAAATATAACCTTCTTGTTGAAGTACGTTTGCAATTGCAACCTTCAACTTAGAATTTGGCATAGAAACAGTTTGTTTCTTTGCCATTTGTGCGTTACGAACACGGGTTAACATGTCGGCAACGGTATCTTGCATACTCATTTATAGTGCTCCTTACCAGCTTGCCTTAACAACGCCCGGTACATCACCTTGCATTACTGTATCGCGTAATTTGTTACGGCTTAAACCGAACTTACGGAAGTAACCATGAGGACGACCAGTTAAACCACAACGGTTACGTAGACGTACTGGAGACGCATTACGTGGTAATGCCTGTAACTTCATCATCGCATCGAAACGTTCTTCGTCGCTCGCATTTACATTTGCAATCGTAGCTTTTAATTCAGCACGTTTTGCAGCAAATTTAGCAACTGTTTTTTCGCGTTTCAATTCGCGATTAATCATACCTTTCTTAGCCATATCGACCTCTTATTTGAACGGGAAGCCGAATGCACGCATAAGCGCACGGCCTTCGTCATCGGTGCGAGCAGTCGTAGTAATGGTAATGTCCATACCACGAATACGATCAATCTTATCGAAATCGATTTCAGGGAACATGATTTGTTCCTTCAAACCCATCGAATAGTTACCACGACCATCAAATGATTTCGCAGAAAAACCGCGGAAGTCACGAATACGAGGGATCGCGATAGAGATCAAACGGTCTAAGAATTCGTACATTTGTTCGCCGCGTAAAGTAACTTTACAACCAATCGGCCAACCATCACGGATTTTGAAACCAGCGATTGATTTGCGAGCTAGAGTAAGAACTGGTTTTTGACCAGCAATCGCTTGCATATCAGAAAGAGCGCCATCTAACAATTTCTTGTCAGCTGATGCCGCACCAACACCCATGTTAATGGTGATTTTAGTGATGCGAGGAATCTCCATCACATTTTTAACGCCCAATTGCTCTTGTAACTGAGCTTTAAGTACGTCGTTGTAACGTGTTTTAAGTCTGGCCATTGCCTATTTCAACCTATTACTTCGCTACCGCCACTGATTCACCGTTAGATTTATAAACGCGAGTTTTCACGCCTTCAATCGTTTGGTAACCAACACGGTCAGCCTTTTGGGTTGTAGCATTAAAAATTGCCACGTTTGAGATATGAAGCTCAGCTTCTTGAGTTACGATGCCGCCTTCAGCGCCAGTAGCTCGGTTAGGCTTTTGATGCTTCTTCACCAAGTTAAGGCCTTCAACCTTAACGCGGTCATTAGAAACTGACAACACAGTACCCTGTTTGCCTTTTTCTTTACCTGCGATCACAATTACTTGATCGCCTTTTTTAATCTTAGCCATGAGTGCCTCTTATAGAACTTCAGGAGCCAATGAAATGATTTTCATGAACTGTTCAGTACGAAGTTCACGAGTCACTGGTCCGAAAATACGAGTTGCAATCGGCGCTTTGTTGTTGTTCAAAATTACAGCAGCGTTATCGTCGAAACGAATCACTGAACCGTCTGGACGACGGATACCAAATTTTGTACGTACAACTACAGCATTCATCACGTCACCTTTTTTAACACGTGCGCGTGGAATAGCTTCTTTTACAGTAACTTTAATAATGTCGCCAACAGAAGCATAACGACGATGTGAACCACCAAGTACTTTAATACATTGTACGCGGCGAGCACCACTGTTGTCTGCTACGTCGAGCATACTTTCGGTTTGAATCATTGCCCTACTCCAAAACCGAGCATCACCGGTCACATTTCGAAAGGCTCAAAGAGTACTCGAAATTAACCGATGATGCAACAAGAACGTCTAATTACTCAGCAGCTGCTTCAATCACTTCAACTAAAGTCCAAGACTTAGTTTTAGAAATTGGGCGGCTTTCTTTAATGGTCACTACGTCGCCAGTTTTAGCAACATTGTTCTCATCATGAGCGTGTAATTTAGTTGAACGGCGGATTGATTTGCCATACAACGGGTGTTGAACGCGGCGTTCAATAAGCACAACAATAGACTTGTCCATTTTGTCGCTTACAACTTTACCGGTTAACGTGCGAACTGTTTGTTCACTCATTGTCCGTTCCCCTGTTTTTCGGTAAGGAGTGTCTTGATACGAGCAATAGTCTTACGAGTAAGCGCAACTTCATGCGATTTACCCAATTGACCAGTTGCCTTAGCCATACGAAGACGGAATTGGTTAAGCTGTTGCTCATCAAGCAAAGCTGTCAACTCTTCTACCGATTTTTCACGTAGATCTTTAGTTTTCATTACATTACCGTCCGAGTCACGATAGTGGTTTTAAACGGAAGTTTAGCAGCTGCAAGCGTAAATGCTTCACGAGCCAATTCTTCGTTAACACCATCAATTTCGTACAAGACTTTACCTGGTTTGATTTGGCAAACCCAGTATTCCACAGAACCTTTACCTTTACCCATACGAACTTCTAATGGTTTTTCAGTAATTGGCTTGTCCGGGAAAACACGGATAAAGATCTTACCACCACGTTTAATACGACGGCTAATTGTACGACGCGCAGCTTCAATTTGACGCGCAGTCATTTGACCACGTTCAATAGATTTAAGTGCGATAGTACCGAAAGATACTGTGCTACCACGGTGTGCTAGACCAGTGTTACGGCCTTTTTGCACTTTGCGGAATTTAGTACGTTTAGGTTGCAACATGGATTATTCTCCTTTTTCAGCAGAACGATCATTGCGACGACCACGACGCTCTTGACCTTCACCACGACCGCGACCGCGTTTAGCTGGACGTTCTTCAGCAGGAGCAGGGTTCATGACTTGTTTCATGCCACCTAAAATCTCACCACGGAAAATCCAAACTTTAACACCAATCGTACCGTAAGTCGTTTCAGCACGCATAGTAGCGTAGTCGATGTCTGCACGAAGCGTATGCAAAGGTACACGACCTTCACGATACCACTCAGTACGAGCAATCTCAGCACCACCTAAACGACCAGAAACTTCAACTTTGATACCTTTAGCACCAGCACGCATCGTGTTCTGAACCGCACGCTTCATAGCACGACGGAACATTACACGTTTCTCTAATTGAGAAGCGATCGCTTCAGCAACTAAACGAGCGTCTAAGTCTGGGCGATCGATTTCGTTGATGCTTACTTGCGCAGGAACACCCATAATAGATGTTAATTCGCGTTGTAATTTTTCAATGTCTTCGCCTTTTTTACCGATAACGATACCAGGACGAGCAGTGCTAATAGTAATTTTAGCAGCGCCTGTAGGACGTTCGATAAGAATATTGCTGATCATTGCATTCTTAAGTTTTTTAATTAAAAACTCACGAACTTGCAAATCTTTAAGCAAGTATTCAGCGTATTGTTTCGGATTCGCATACCAGTTAGCGTTATGACGTTTCACAACACCTAGGCGGATACCGATTGGATGAACCTTCTGACCCATATCAAACCCCTACCTTAACGGTGATGTGACAAGTACGCTTAGTAATACGATCTGCACGGCCTTTAGCACGTGGCATAATACGTTTAAGGCTGATGCCTTCGTCAACGTAAATCGTAGATACTGTAAGGTCGTCTACATCTAAACTGTTATTATGTTCAGCGTTTGCAATCGCAGATTCCAACGCTTTTTTAACTAAAACTGCAGCTTTTTTGTTGCTGAAGTTCAAGATATTTAAAGCGTGAGCAACAGATTTGCCACGGATCAGATCTGCAACCAAACGTGCTTTTTGTGCCGAGATAGCGGCACCGCGTAATTTAGCAGTAACTTCCATCATCGCACCTTAACGTTTAGATTTCTTGTCAACACCGTGACCACGATAGGTACGAGTTGGCGCGAATTCACCGAGTTTATGACCAACCATGTGTTCAGATACAATCACTGGAACATGGTTACGACCATTATGAACAGAAATTGTTAGACCAACAAAATCTGGGAGAATCATCGAACGACGCGACCAAGTTTTGATCGGCTTGCGAGAGTTACTCGCTACAGCCGCTTCAACCTTAGCGAACAAGTGCGCATCGACGAATGGGCCTTTTTTCAGAGAACGAGGCATTGTCAGATTCCTTTACTTGTTACTTAACGCGACGGTCGCGAATAATCATCTTAGTCGTACGCTTGTTGGTACGTGTCTTGTACCCTTTAGCTTTTTGACCCCATGGGCTTACAGGTTGAATACCTTTGTTACGCCCTTCACCACCACCGTGTGGATGGTCAACTGGGTTCATCGCCATACCACGAACGGTAGGACGAACACCACGCCAGCGTGATGCACCAGCTTTACCTAGTGAACGAAGGTTGCTTTCTGAGTTAGAAACTTCACCCAAAACAGCACGGCATTCAACGTGAATTTTACGCATTTCACCAGAACGTAAACGAACGATAGCGTAAGAACCGTCACGACCCAACAACTGAACAGAAGTACCAGCTGAACGAGCTAATTGCGCGCCTTTACCGATTTTAAGTTCGATGTTGTGAAGAGTAGAACCGATAGGCATGTTGCGAAGTGGCAAGCAGTTACCTGGACGAATTGGAGCATCGTTACCAGATTGTACTTTATCACCAGCACGCAAACCTTTAGGCGCAATGATGTAACGACGTTCACCGTCAGCATATTTTAATAAAGCAATATGAGCTGTACGGTTAGGATCGTATTCAATACGTTCAACTACAGCTGGAATGCCGTCTTTGTTACGTTTGAAGTCAACGATACGGTAGTGTTGTTTATGACCACCACCAACGTGACGAGTTGTAATGTGACCGTTGTTATTACGACCACCAGTACGTTTTTTAGCTTCAACCAACGGAGCATAAGGCGCGCCTTTGTGAAGATGGTCGTGAACGACTTTCTCTACAAAGCGACGTCCTGGTGACGTTGGCTTACATTTTTGAATAGGCATAATTCTCGTCCTTATTCCGCTGCGCTTTCAGCGGTATCGCCCAAGTCAGCCATTTCAACATCTTGGCCAGCTTTCAGGGTGACGTATGCTTTTTTAACATCAGAACGACGTCCTAATGTTTTACCAAAGCGTTTAGTCTTACCTTTAGTGATCGTTGTGTTAACTTTAACAACTTGAACACCAAAGAGTTGTTCCACTGCTTTTTTGATTTCAAGTTTGTTTGCATTTAATGCAACTTTAAAAACTTGAACACCAGCAGTTTCACCTAAAACTTGTGCTTTTTCTGAGAATACAGGTCCTTGCAGGACTTGATAGATACGTTCGTTGTTCATCCGAGTTCTACCTCAATTTTCTTAGCAGCAGCTACAGACATAACAACTTTGTCGAACGCGATCAAGCTAACAGGATCAATTGCAGCAGCATCAACCACATCAACGTGTGGAATGTTACGTGCAGCAAGATACAAGTTCTCATCAACAGCATCAGTAACGATTAATGCACGAGTAGCATTCAAGTCGTTAAGTTTTGCAAGCAACTCTTTAGTTTTTGGAGCAGCAACAGCAAACTCTTCAACTAAAACCAAGCGATCTTGACGAACAAGTTCAGCCAGGATGCATTGCATAGCACCGCGGTACATTTTACGGTTAACTTTTTGAGACCAATCTTGTGGACGAGCAGCAAAAGTTTTACCACCACCTACCCAGATCGGGCTACGAATAGAACCAGCACGCGCACGGCCAGTACCTTTTTGACGGAATGGCTTTTTACCACCGCCAGATACGTCAGCACGTGATTTCTGAGCTTTCGAACCTTGACGACCACCAGCTAAGTAAGCTGTAACAACTTGGTGTACAAGAGCTTCGTTAAATTCACGACCGAAAGCAACTTCAGATAATTCAACAGCAGAGCCGGAAACAGTATTTAAATTCACGTTATTTCCCCTCAGGCCTTGATCGTAGGACGAACAGTTACGTCGCCACCAGTAGCACCAGGAACCGCGCCTTTAACAACCAGAACTGAACGTTCAGCGTCGATAGCAACGATTTCAAGACCCTGTGTAGTTACGCGTTCAGCACCTAAATGGCCAGCCATTTTTTTGCCTTTGAACACGCGACCAGGAGTCTGGTTTTGACCTGTAGAACCCAGAACACGGTGAGAAACAGAGTTACCGTGAGTAGCGTCTTGAGTACGGAAGTTCCAACGCTTAACACCACCTTGGAAGCCTTTACCTTTAGACTGGCCAGTTACGTCAACAATTTGACCTACTGTGAACAGATCTACACCGATAGTAGCGCCAACTTCACGACCTTCAAGCTCAGCTTCTGATACGCGGAATTCTTGAACCAGACGACCAGCAGCAACACCCGCTTTAGCGAAGTGACCTTTCTGAGCGTTAGTTACGCGAGATTCGCGACGTTCACCAGTAGTGATTTGAATCGCTTGATAACCATCAGTTTCAAGCGTTTTGATTTGAGTGATGCGGTTAGGATCAACCTCAATCACTGTTACAGGTACAGAAACACCAGCATCTGTAAAGATACGAGTCATACCGCACTTGCGACCGACTAAACCAATAGCCATGTGCATAAACCTCTAAAAAAGCGGCCTAATTAACTTAGAGCGTTAATTAACCGAAAGCCTTAACCCAAAGCGATCTGAACATCAACACCAGCTGCAAGATCCAACTTCATCAATGCATCAACAGTTTTATCTGTAGGTTGAACGATGTCGATCAAACGTTTGTAAGTGCGGATCTCGTATTGGTCACGCGCATCTTTGTTAACGTGTGGTGATGTTAAAACGTTGAAACGTTCGATGCGAGTAGGCATCGGGATTGGACCACACACTTGTGCGCCAGTACGTTTTGCTGTTTCTACGATCTCTTGAGCTGATTGATCAATTAAACGGTGATCAAAAGACTTAAGACGGATACGAATTCTCTGGTTAGACATACCAGTTAACTCCAAGCCAAATATATAAAGAATCACTCTTGACGCATCTCACCCCACTTTATGTGGGCAAGTGTCAAGAGCAGTGAATTATCACTAAGGTCATGATCGATGCCACGACTGTCACGATGTTAACTACTTTATTCGTAGCCAACCCCCTTTCATCAAAGGGTCGCCCATTATAGCGATTGTTTAACGCTTAAGCAAATCCCTTTTTAACTTTTTCCTCTTTTTTTCTGTTTATCCTTTTAGTATTTTGTTTAAAAATAACTCAGCATGCTGTTTTTTGTAAAACGTACTCTATTGCCTGGTTTAGTATTTGATTTCCTTTAATAAAGTCACTTTTTGACATACTTTTTAATTGACGTTCCGTTTGCACATATTGACCGGAAAAGCTCTCTAACTCTTCATCATTTTCTAAAAACAGTTGCAGTACCTCCGGGGTTATTTCAGGATGAAATTGAAATCCCAAGACATTTTTTCCAATTTGATACATTTGATTGCGGCAGGCATCATTTTCCGCCAGATGAATAGCGCCTTTCGGGATTTCAAAGGTTTCACTGTGCCATTGCATGACCTTAAACTGTTCTGGCAACTCAAAACACTCTTCAGACACATGCTTCACCCTACGTACCTCTGTCAAACCTAACTCCTGCTGTTCATTGCGCCTGACCGCCGCCCCCAAAGCATTGGCAATCAATTGCCCGCCCAGACACAAACCAAGGGCCGGTTTACCCATAGATAAATAACGCCTGATCCAGCGCTTTTCTACTTTTAACCAGGGATAATTTGCTTCATCATTAACACTCATTGCTCCACCCATAATGATGAGCAAATCTACATCTTCCACTTGCGGCAAAGCCTCGATATCAAGTGGTCGATCTACAGGTAAGGCAAAAAATTCCGTTGCGGTAATTTTAGCGTGATGCTGTTTTAAGAATTGATAACAACTGCCGAACCCTTCACCAGCAATATGCTGAAAATAATGTACTCTTAAATGCGACTTCATGCGCCTCCGCCTATTGTTTTAGCTCTGCCATAGTTTTAGCAAGAATGAAGCCAACTTTAGGCGTAAATTAAGGTTTCTATACATTTCGGCATTTATATAGCCTAATCCGCGTGTTTCTCTTAAGCTAAGACTAATTTTGGTACGACTTAGAGCATCACCTTGAAAAAAAACTCACAAACAGCCCTCATTCACGCACCACGAAAAGCCCCACAATATATTTCTACCGTTCAACCTCCCGTGTTTCGTGCATCGACGATTATTTTTGAGAACACCGATGCACTGTTTAATCGCCACTGGAGCGATGATTATGATTATAGTTATGGCACCCACGGCACACCTACAACCTTTACTTTAGGCGACAACATTGCCCAGATCGAAGGCGGAAAATATTGCCTGCTGGCACCAAGTGGCTTGTCGGCTATTAATTTAGTGAATTCATGTTTTCTTACCCAGGGGGATGAAGTCTGGGTGGCAGACAACATTTATGGCCCAAACATGGAACACCTGCGTAACCTGCAAACGCGTTATGGTATTAGCATTAAAGTATATAATCCGATTGATGCAGAGGCTTTCCAGCCTACCGATAAAGCCAAACTCATCTGGTTAGAAGCAGCAGGTTCCGTGACCCTGGAATTTCCCGACCTGATCAATCTGGTGAAAAAAGCCAAAGCGCATAACATACTGACAGCACTGGATAATACCTGGGGTGCAGGGCTGGCTTTTAATGCCTTCGATTTTGGCGATGAGCATTTAAGTGTAGATGTGACTGTACATGCATTGACCAAATATCCAAGTGGTGGCGGTGACATCTTGATGGGTTCAGTAGTGACCTGTGACCAGAAACTGCATCATCAATTATTCCGGATGCATGCCATTCAGGGGATTAGTGTGTCGGGTGATGATGTAGCACAGGTACAACGTAGTCTGGCTTCAATGCAGGTGCGCTATCAACACCAGTCTGAAAGCTGTCTAACACTACTGGACTGGCTCAAACAGCAATCAGAATTTGTCCAAGTGCTACATCCTGCCAATACCGAATCAGCAGGACATCAATACTGGAAAGAAATTTGTAAGGAAGAACACAGTGCCGGTCTGGTCAGTGTGATTTTTAAGCCCGAATATACCCTAGAAGATATCCGTCGCTTCTGCGATGCACTAGAACTGTTTAAACTGGGCTTTAGCTGGGGCGGACCGATCAGTCTGGTCATGCTGTACAACCTGAAAGATATGCGTGTACTGGAACATTCCCACTTAAAAGAAGGACTTTTAGTCCGTTTTTGTATCGGACTCGAACATTCTCAAGATTTAATCCAGGATATCAAACAGGCATTACAGCAGTTAAACCAGCAAAAAATTAAAGAATAAAAAGGATCTACCTATCATCAGCGTCAGGAAAATGCTACCAGTACACACCCAAAAATTGTTTTACATTCACAATTTTTTCCGGCACCACGGTTTGATTGCCGGGGCAGTCGGAACTGGTAAAAAGATGATCCTCGTGTTTGACAGAAAAATTTACCTATGGGGAGGCTGGTATTTTTGGCTGCGGCCGAATACCCGCCTACTCTTCCTTTAATCCAATTAATTCAATGCAGCCTGAAAAATGTAACCTACCGATCAGCCATAGCGTAATTACCAGCATGGATAAACAAAGTCTGGATTTTGAATGTCTATTGAAAAGTTACAAAACCAAGTAGCAGCAAGTGCATCAAACAAAAAAGAAAAACCGCTTTAGAAAACAGTAACCCAGCGAAGCAGAAGTTCTGTCCACACAACAGCTGCGCCAATAACAGCACCTAACACTAGAGCAGAAAAAACATGCTGCACGCCCCGCACAACAGTATAAAAAGCTGATTCAAGATACTGCCTATACTTTTGCCACCCGTGCTACAAGCAACTTAGGAGGCTCGACCGGGCAAAATAGTCCGCTATTTAGAAGATTTACTAATGGCAGAAAATAATCTGGTTTACAAATCAAAAGCAATCAAACCATCGGATATTCTTATATTCCATAATTTTTTTATGGTTTAACCAAAAATAGGTGTTGTAAAAAGATTTTATAACATGTATTTTGAATACATCTTATAAATAACAGCCATGAGAGATCAAACATGACTCCGCAGCAAATTGACCTAGTAAAAGCCACTGTTCCTGTACTCCGTGAAAATGGCGTAGCATTAACTGGTTATTTTTATAACCGTATGTTGGGCAATAATCCAGATCTAAAAGAAACATTTAATATGGGGCACCAGCGCAGTGGTGCACAGGCACAAGCTCTTGCAGGCGCCGTGTTGGCTTATGCTGAAAACATTGAAGATCCTTCTGTGCTTTTGCCTGTAGTTGAGTTAATCGCACACAAACACGTTAGCCTGAACATTCAAGCCCCTGACTATAATATTGTTGGTGAAAACCTGCTTCATTCCATCAGTGAAGTTCTAAGCATTTCAATGGACGATCCACTCATTGGCGCTTGGGCAGCAGCTTATGGTCAACTGGCAGACCTGTTCATCAGCACTGAAAAAGCCATTTACGATCAGCATCAACAAACCAAAGGTAGTTGGTTAGGCTGGCGTAACTTCAAGATTGCCAATAAAGTCGTTGAAAGCGATGAAATCACCTCTTTCTATCTTCAACCTGTCGATGGCGGCGCATTGCCGAAATACGAAGCCGGCCAATATATTTCAGTACGTGTTTTCGTTGAAGAACTTGGCTTGAAACAGCCTCGTCAATATACGCTTTCCACTTGCCCACAAGCGGATTATTTACGTATCTCGGTAAAACGTGAAGATCAAAAAGGCGATATGGTTCCAGGTTGGGTGTCGAACACCCTACATAGCTTGCCAGAAGGTTCAGAAATTGAAGTTTCTGCACCAACAGGTAATTTCTACCTGATCGACCCAAATAAACGTAATGTGTTCATCAGTGGCGGTGTAGGTTTAACGCCAATGATTGCCATGCTGAATCAGCTGGTGACTCTGGATATGCCACAGCCTGTGACCTTTATCCATGCCTGCCGTAGCAAACAAGTGCATGCAATGCATCAACATATTCAGGAGTTGAAAGCAAAATATCCTCGTCTTAGCACATTTACCGCTTATGAGTTCCCACATTCAGGCGATAAATTAGGTGAAGATTATGATGTTGCCGGTCGCCTGGACTTAAGCACCCTAGATAGCGCATTGTTACCTGTCAATGCCGACTACTATCTGTGTGGTCCAATGCCATTTATGGCTGAACAGCAAAAGGTGCTGGTTGCTCGCGGCATCCCTGCTGAAAACATTCACAGTGAAGCCTTTGGCACAGGTGGCGTAAAACACTAGCCTGCTGGGTCAGCATAAAATAAAGAGGGGCTGGTCTAGTTATGCTAGACTAGCCCTTATCTATTCATTTTTTGAAAAATATCAGCACGATCATGCAATTAAATAAATTCACCGACTATGCTTTGCGTATCTTAATGTATATTGCCCAGCCACGGGATATGCCTTATACCATTGCAGAAATTGCCCAAGACTTGCATGTGTCTAAAAACCATTTAGTGAAAATTGTGCATTTTATGAGCAAACAGAACTGGCTGATTACCACGCGAGGCAAAGGCGGCGGGATTGGACTCAACCCTGAGGCTCTTGAATTGAACCTGGGTCAAGTCGTACGCATCCTGCAAGGTGAAAACCAGATTGTCGAATGCAATACCCCACCCTGCGTACTGCGTTCTCAGTGCGGACTAAAAGGCTTTCTCGATCAGGCAGTGGAACAGTTTTATCTAAGCCTAGATCAATACACCCTGGCTCAGGTTTTAAATAACTCTCCGGCAGCCAAATACACCACTCAATCTCCAATCCAGATGATCAATCTCTAATTCCTGCGCTTGCAAAGTTCGCTTGCCCGAACGACTTCCTTTATAATGTTCGCTTGTAGATCATTTATTGAAGTTGAGTTATGCATCACAGCAGAGGAAAATCGAAAAACAGTAAGACAGCCCATGCGCCTAAGCAAAAGATCAGCTATGAGAAAAAAGTTGATCCTGCCATTACTGAGTACTCTGTTCGCGCATTGAACTGGTTGCGTAAAGCCGAATTTTTGATGAGCGCGCCAAAGCTGAGCCTTTGCGTTGAAGATACCGGTTATGAAGTTGCTTTTGCCGGACGTTCCAATGCCGGCAAGTCAAGTGCGATTAATGCCTTAACCAACCAGAAACAGCTGGCACGTGCCTCTAAAAAGCCGGGCCGTACCCAAATGATTAACTTCTTCAGCCTTGGCAATCCAGAGCAGCGTCTGGTCGATTTGCCGGGTTATGGCTATGCAGCTGTACCTGAAGCAATGAAAATTGTCTGGCAAAAAGAATTGGAAAACTACCTGATTCATCGTCAGAGTTTGCAAGGTCTGGTGCTGCTGATGGATATCCGTCATCCGCTGCAACATTTTGACGTGATGATGCTGGAATGGGCCTACTCACGTAAATTGTTCGTGCATGTCTTGCTGACCAAATCAGACAAACTGAATCGTGGACCGGCATCCAAAGCATTGCAAGAAGTGAAAGCGGCATTGAAAAAAATGAAGCTGGATTTCTCCATTCAATTGTTTTCATCTCTCAACAAGCAAGGCCTCGAAGAGCTGGCCAGTGTGATGGGTGGCCGTTTGAACTTCACCCTTGAGCAATCAAGCCAATTTGATCTAGACAGCATCCCTGCAGCCAGTCTTGATGATCTGGATGAACCACTCGAATCTTTAGAACTGGCAGAGGAAGAATGCGAGACTGAAATTGCCGAAGATGCCACTGATCAGAGCCGACAAGCGGATTGATCGGGTCTGTCTGACAAAAATCCTCATCCATTGATATTGCAGTGTCCTGTATTGCTCATCACAATGCGGGACATTTTTTCATACTGACCTTAAGCTCAAGTACAGTACTGCACAGAAAAATAATAAGGACAGTATGATGAAACTTCTCTCCCGTTTAAGGAACATCAAACTCAGCTGATTCATGAGCAATCCTATTCATCTGCCCAAAGTGACCTAGTCCTTTTTATCATCCATATAACACTAAAATTTCTGTATACAATTTCCACACAGTCGGGCTTTATGTCCTGCTTTTGATTTGTTCTAAGATAAAAGTCCAGGAAAACAACAATAAGGACAACCCTATGCAAGCACGGATTTCAGTCATTACTCTTGGGGTACGCGATCTGGAAAAATCATTACAGTTTTATCGTGAAGGTTTGGGTCTACACTGTGAAGGAATCACGGGTCAGGAATTTGAATATGGTGCGGTGGCCTTTATTGAACTACAGTCAGGCCTGAAACTCGCTTTATGGCCACAAAGCAGCATTCAACAGGATACCGGACTGGAACTGACGCCGATGTGTGCCACGCAAATGACCTTAGGGCAAAATGTCTATAGCCCACTGGAAGTTGATCAGGTCATGGCTCAAGCAGCACATGCCGGTGCCAGAATCATTAAACCCGCACAAGCTACCTTTTACGGCGGCTATGCGGGTTATTTCCAAGATCCCGATGGTCATGTCTGGGAAATTGTATTTAATCCCAGCTTGGAACTAGACTAATCAACTTGCGCTTCACGGCTATAACGATCGACCACGACACTGATCATCATGTCGCCCTGAACATTGACCACGGTACGCACGGTATCCAGCAAACGGTCAATCGGCAGTAAGATGGCAATGGCTTCTGCCGGTAAACCGACTGATTGCAGCACCATAATCATGGTCACCATACCGGCACTTGGAATACCCGGCGCACCCAGCGAGGCAATCATGGCGGTTGCACAGACCACCAGTTGCTGGCCCAAACTTAAGTCCAGCCCCATCAGGTTGGCAATAAAAAGTGCTGCCGCAGCTTCATACAGCGCCGTGCCATCCATGTTCAGCTGAGTGCCCAAAGGAATGACAAAGCCTGCGGTTTGTGGACGTACCTTTAAATTTTCCTGCGCGCATTTCATCGACAGTGGCATGGTAGCCGAACTGGAACTGGTGGCAAATGCGGTAATCAGCGCAGCGCGTGTACCTTTAAAGAAAGTGATCGGACTCATCTTGCCAAAAATCCATAGCAACAAAGGCAATACTACTGCACCATGGAAAATGGTCGTTCCGGTCACCACGGCAGCAAACTCGGCCAGACGGCTTAATACGGAAATGTCTTCAGTTGAAATCAGTTTTGCCAGTAAGGCAAAAATACCAAGCGGTGCCAGCTTCATCACCCAGCTAATCATCAGCATCATGATGTCAAAAAATTGCAGGCTTAACTTGCGTACACTGCGGAAATTATCTCCGCCTTTGACCAGAGCCACGCCAATAAACAGGGCAAATACTACTACCGCCAGCACATTGCCTTCAGCAAAGGCTTTAAAGGGATTAATCAGGGTATTTTGAATAAAATTGGTGAAGAAGGACGATGGCGTTAAGGTATCGGGCGTTTGATGACTGTTCATGGCATCCTGAAACATCACGATATCCACACCCTTGCCCACATTAAACAAATGGGCACAGCTTAAGCCTAAAATGAGCGCCAAGGTGGTGGTGGTCACACAGCACAGTAGAGTGATTTTCCAGACTCGCCCCAACTGTCCACCGGCCTGCAAGTTCGAAACGCCGACCACAATCGAACTGAAAATCAGGGGAATCAGCAGCATTTTTAATAAACCAATAAAAATGCTGCTGGCCAGACCCAAACCATAGAGACTGATATCGAAAAACTGGGTATTTGGAAACAAGTTTAACAGAAACCCGAATGCCACCCCTAAAATCGCAGCAATCAATATTTGTGTATTTAAGCTCATCACGACATGCTTTTTATCATTAAGTCCTGTCAGGCACTATGCCATGGCCTATTTTTAGAATCGAGGAATTTTTTGTCACAAGCTCAGCATAAATGAATAAAAGCCAGCGGCTCACTTAGTCTGAATCATCAACACTTCGTTAAACTGATGGCATAAAATCTGCTTATGAATAAATACGCATTCAGCCAATAATTAAAAGAGAATCAATATGAAAAAAATCATGCTTATGACCGTGCTACTTCTGCATATTCCCTTGGCATTTGCCCATCCAAACCATGGCTGCCATAAAGACATCTCCGAGGATATCCCTCGCTGCCACTAAATCACAATGATCAAGACAAGCATAAAAAACCGGACAGCAGCTCCGGTTTTTTATGCCATTTTGAGCCTTATTGGGTTTCAATTTCACGCAAGCGGATCAAACCTTCCTGAGTGGTGCTGCACACTAGCTCGCCATTTTGCCACATACGGCCAAAATTCAGTCCGCGCGAACTGGCACTAATGGTGGCCTCCATATCATAGAGCATCCACTCATCAACACGAAATGGCTTATGGAAGTACATGGCATGGTCAATGCTGGCACATTGCAGACTCGGAGAAATATAACTTAAACCATGTGGACGTAAAGCCGTAGTCATTAAGGTAAAGTCCGAGTAGAAAGCCGCAATAGCCTGATGCAATGAAATTTCATCGACCTTCTGGGAAATCTGACCATGGGTGCGGATATAGTGAGCGTATGATGGGGCTTCAGGCTGTGGCTGGAATGGATTTTGTGGATTGACCGGACGAATGTCCACATGACGGTCACGCATAAAACTGGCACGCACATTTTCCGGCACAAATTCGACCAGCTGTGCTTTGAGCTCTGCTTCACTTTTCAGGTCTTCAACCGCAGGATATTCCGGCTCGGAGATTTGATAATTCAAGCCTTCTTCCGGGCTGGCAAATGAAATCATGGCGGTAAAAATCGTCCGCCCATGCTGAATGGCACGCACCTGACGACTGACAAAACTCTTGCCATCACGCAATCGGTCCACTTCATAAATAATCGGTGCGTTGACATCTCCGCCATATAAAAAATAGGCATGTAATGAATGTGCCGGACGATCTGCGGTATAGGATGCCGCGCGTAAGGCCTGCCCCAACACCTGCCCACCAAAGACCCGCTTACCGACCAGATTACGGCTTTGCCCCCGGTAAATATTTTCTTCAATTTTTTCAAGACTTAGTAATTCAACCAGCTCTTGGGTTAAGGCATTCATAAGCAACCTGTTTTAATGTGGGATACCTAAAATCTAGGCGAAAAATTTCAATCAATCAGCTAAGCTATAATTGCTATTCTGCCACAAATCCCGACTAAAGCCCTACAGTTCAACTGACTGGTCTGTCACGCGATTTGTGCTGAATATTCGCTAAAAATACGATTTTTAACGATAAAATTTAACACTCAATATGCATTTTGTCAGAAAATGACATATTGTTTTCAATTACAATACTACAAAACTATTTCCCCTCAGAAAATCTGTGGTTTCGGTCATTTAAGTAGGAGTATGTATGTCCAAGAGTGGCTTTGGTCAAATCTATCGTCAGCTTTCCAGTAAGCTGCTTGACCTGGTGGTAACCCCACATGTTCTTGGTGAGGTTCCTACTGAACCGACAGCTACAGAAGTAAATTCCCGGACAGAGCATCCCGTTCAGCAAAAAGTGGTGTGCTATGTATTACAAAATTATTCACGTAGCAATGCACTGATTGTCGATGGCGAAACCCGCCGTCTGAAACTGTCACCGGCATTAGATCCGCTGGTGGTGGGTGATCATAAAGAAAAAGCATCAGTACTGTTCTTGCAGCATCATGATGAAAACAATTTACTCAATCCGCCACTGCATGCCTTTCCGCCACGCTTATTGCGCCTGATCGACATTCTGGAACATCATCCTCAGGTTGATATTGAACTGATTCCGGTTACCGTATTATGGGGACGTTCACCAGACAAAGAAGATTCCTGGCTGAAACTGCTATTTACCGACACCTGGGCAACACCAGGTA
Source organism: Acinetobacter sp. YH12201 (assembly GCF_013418145.1). Taxonomy (NCBI): domain Bacteria; kingdom Pseudomonadati; phylum Pseudomonadota; class Gammaproteobacteria; order Moraxellales; family Moraxellaceae; genus Acinetobacter; species Acinetobacter sp. YH12201. The sequence continues at coordinate 41,165 of NZ_VPCP01000003.1, forward strand.
CCGTTAAACAGCTGGTGAATATTGGCCTGCATGGTCGCCAATCCTATCTGGAATTCCATCAGGGCCAGTCTTTACGCCAGCTGATCGAATTTGCCAAACAGACCCATCCAAACCTGTCACCTGCAACGTATATTCTTAACAAACTAAACAACTATTTAGATGGTCAGCGTGAAGTCGTGCTCGGCCCGGATCTTTCAGATCGCCGCAATGTGATGCATTCACTAATCAAATCTACTGATGTGCAGGATGCCATCCGTCGTGAAAGCATCCGTGGCAAAATCAGCATGATTGAAGCTGAACGTCGTGCTATTGGCTATTTAAACGAGATTGTATCGGACTATTCACATTCGGCCGTACGTTTTGCCGATATGGCGCTAACCCGTTTATGGACCCAGCTCTATGATGGCGTTGAAGTGCATAATTTCAGTACCGTGCGGGAACTGGCCAAAGACTACGAGATTATTTATACCCCTTGTCACCGCAGTCATATTGACTATTTATTACTGTCTTATGTGATTTATAAACGCGGCATGATGGTGCCCTACATTGCTGCCGGCGATAACTTGAACATGCCTTTTGTCGGACAATTATTGCGTGGTGGCGGTGCCTTCTTTATTCGCCGTACTTTCCGTGGTAATGGTCTGTACACCACAGTATTTAAAGAATATCTATTCAACATTCTTTCCCGTAACACCCCACTGGAATACTTTATTGAAGGCGGTCGTTCACGCACGGGACGTTTGCTGCCAGCAAAAACCGGTATGCTGGCCATGACGGTTCACGGGCATTTGCGTGGCCGTTCCAAACCGATCGTGTTTGTACCGACCTATATTGGCTACGAACGCCTGATGGAAGGTGCCACCTATGTCGGCGAAATGAATGGTAAAGACAAAGAATCCGAATCAATCATGGGCATTTTAAAAACCCTGCGCAAAATCGAACGTATCTTTGGCCAGGTGCATGTGAACTTTGGTGAGCCGGTATTCCTCGATGACATGCTGAAACAGCATGGTGCGGAAAATATTAAAATTGCCAAGAATGATGATCCGATTCCGCAAGAAGTGTCTGATACAGTAAACAGTGCTGCGCATGCGATTCTGGAAAACATTAACCGTGCTGTGGTGATCAATCCGGTATCGCTGCTTTCGCTAATTCTATTGGCTACGCCTAAACATACGCTGGATGAAGAAATCTGCATCAAGCAACTGGATGCCTACCGTAAGCTATTGACTGCATTGCCTTATGATGCACGTACTCAGGTAACACCGCTTTCAGGCAAGGAAATTATTGCATACGGTTTAAAATTGAAACTGATTAAACGTGTGAAGCATGTCCTAGGTGATATCATTGCCATTGAAGACAATCAGGCAGTATTGCTGACTTATTTCCGTAACAACATTCTGCATGCCTTCGTGTTGCCGTCACTGATTGCTGCGCTGGTTGAACATAATGGTTCGATTCGCCGTGGCGATTTGATCAATGTCATCCGCACCCTTTATCCATTCCTAAAAGCGGAACTGTTCCTGAAATGGCAAGATGAAGAGCTGAAAGATCAGATCTGTGCTTATGCAGAAGCGCTGATTCAGGCGAAACTGATTGCTGAAGATAGCGAGGGCAACCTGCTTTCCCCTGCACCAAATTCAGAAGATCACAATCAGCTGGTAGTGCTTGCTGCACCTGTGATGCAAAGTCTGGAGCGTTACTATATGACCCTGACTTTAATCACCCAGCGTGGTTCAGGCAACATCTCTACCCGTCAGGTGGAAGAGCTCAGTCATCTGGTTGGTCAACGTCTGTCGGTATTGTATGAATTCAACTCACCGGAGTTCTTTGATAAATCGCTGTTCCAGAGTTTCATTAAAGTGCTGACTCAGCAGGGCTATATCCGTAACAATGAAGATAACGCCATTGTGTTTGACGAGAACTTCCAAAACGTGGCTCAGTACGCCAATCTGGTACTGGATGATGTGACCTTGCAGATGCTTCAGCACATTACTGCCTTCAGCGATGAAGAGTTAAAAGAAGCTTTGGATGCCGTTGCGGCGCAGCAAGCGAAACGCCGTTTGAAACGGAAGAAGAAATAAGAGTCTTAAGTATTCCCTCTCCTGAAAGGAGAGGGTTAGGGAGAGGTCTATTAATACACTTCTAAGCTATTATAAAGCGTAAGTGAGGGCTAGGGAGAGGTTAATTAAAGAACACTCCTCCTAAACTCCTCCCATAGGGAGGAGGAATTTCAAATATCAAGGTGACATTCACTCCGTCTTTAATAATTCTGCATAATCCCCAAAACAATCCTCATGCTCTAGCTGAAATCCAGTTTCCACCATGCGCATCGCATAAATCCGTTTCCCCGTTTCTTTTTGACTTTCTAAGGCCAGTTCAGCTAAATCCAATTGCCATTGAAACCACTGAATCACTTCATGTAAAGGTACAGGCTGATTATTGGTGACAATATAGGACGGTTCTGGATGTTCCACGTGAATCAGTTGCGCCAGGAATCGCGCCAGATCATCGATATGAATCCGGTTAGACCAGTGAATTTGAGGATAGTTTTGGGTCGTTGCAGCCAGCTTGATCATCCTTGCCACGGACGTGCCATAAATTCCTGTAGGACGGATCACCACACAGCGTTCAGTGAATGCCTGTTGATAGAGTTGCTCCATTTTCCAGAGTAACTTGCCCTGCTCATCCACAGGCTGAAGAGCAGATTCATCATCAATCCGCTCGCCCGCATTTTCACCATAAACCCGAGTTGACGACACCACCACAATTTTTTGCACTGGATGGGACTTTAAGGCTTGAACAATCGGAGCCACTGAATCGACATAAGTCTGCTGATAGCCTTCCACAGAACTTTGTGACGGCGACAATAAAACATAGACCCAATCCACAGGTTCAAGATGAGTCAAATAAAGCTGATGCACATCCTGAATTAGATGATTTGCATAAACATCAGTTTTCGGACTTTGGCTGATTGTGGTAATTTGGTGCCCTTGCTGAAATAATTGTTTAGCAACCCGGGTAGATGTTTGACCATAACCTATAAATAATATATGCATTAAGCACCTGATGATTTAACTCAAGTTGAGGGCGAATGGCTGCAGTCCATCAATTGCAAGGGGTAGGAACTGCCTCTGCTGCACTACTGGAAAAACTGAATATTTTTACGACAGATGATTTGCTGTTTCATCTACCGCGTGATTATGAAGATCGTAGCACGATCATCTCCATGAACCAATTGGTCGTGGGGCGCAGTTATTTGCTGGAAGGTATTGTGAAAGGGGTTGATTTTCCACCCGGAAAACGTAAATCCATGGCCATACAGCTCCAGGATGACTTTGGCAAAGTCACCTTGCGTTTTTACCATGTCTATAAAGCCCTGACCGATCGGGCCAAAGTCGGCAACCGCTTGCGCATTTTTGGTGAAGTTCGTGTCGGTGCACGTGGTCTGGAACTGTATCATCCTGAAATTCAGCTGATTACCGAACATACGCCCCTACCGAAAACCCAGCTTACTGCCATTTATCCAGCAACAGAAGGTTTAACCCAGCCCAAGCTGCGTGAATATGTTAAACAGGCACTAAAACAGCATAGTGATGAGCTGCCCGAATTATTGCCGGAAAAATTCACCAATGGTTATGCGCTAAAACAGGCACTGCAATATATTCATGAACCGCCACTGGATGCCAATATGCTACAGCTGGCGCAAGGTTCTCATCCGGCCCAGCAGCGGCTGATTTTTGAAGAGCTGGTGGCCCATCAGATCAGTCTGCTCTCACGGCGTGCCTATATCCAGCAGATTGCCGCCCCCTCTTTTAGCCCAAGTAAAAATTTTGCCAAGCAGTTATTGGCTGGCTTGCCTTTTGAAATGACCGGTGCACAAAAACGGGTCTCCAAAGAAATTATGCAGGACTTAAAACAAAACAAGCCGATGCTACGTCTGGTTCAGGGTGATGTGGGTGCTGGTAAAACACTGGTGGCTGGCGTTGCTGCCTGTCATGCGCTGGAAGAAGGCTGGCAAGTGGCACTGATGGCACCAACGGAAATCCTGGCGGAACAGCATTATCTGAACTTTAAAAAATGGTTTGAGCCTTTAGGTCTGAATGTATCCTGGCTTTCAGGCAAACAGAAAGGCAAAGCTCGTGCAGCAGCTGAGCAAACCATTAAACAAGGCACGGCCAATCTGGTGGTAGGTACTCATGCCCTGTTTCAGGAAAATGTCGAATTTGCCAAACTCGGCCTGGTAATTATTGATGAGCAGCATCGCTTTGGGGTCGATCAGCGACTGGCTCTTCGTAATAAAGGCGTCAACAATACAACCCCGCATCAACTGGTGATGACCGCCACCCCGATTCCCCGCACACTCGCCATGTCTGCTTATGGTGACCTGGATACCTCGGTGATTGACGAACTGCCGCCCGGCCGTACCCCGATTCAGACCGTCACCATTCCTTTAGACCGCCGTGAAGAAGTGCTACAGCGTATTGCTAGCAATTGTGCTGAAGGCAAACAGGCTTACTGGGTCTGCACGTTGGTAGAACAGTCGGAAACGCTGGATGCACAGGCTGCTGAAGCGACTTATCAGGAAATTAAGGAACGTTTTCCTCAGCTCAACATTGGTCTGGTGCATGGCAAAATGAAAGCCGATGAAAAACAATCCGTAATGCAACAGTTTAAAGACAATCAGCTGCAACTCTTGATTGCCACTACGGTCATTGAGGTTGGCGTGGATGTACCAAACGCCTCCATCATGGTAATTGAAAATGCCGAACGTTTGGGACTTTCACAGTTACATCAGTTACGCGGTCGGGTCGGTCGTGGTGCGACTGCCAGTTTCTGTGCCTTGCTATATAAAAATCCGCTTTCGCAAAATGGACAGGAACGGCTGCGCATTATGCGTGAAACCAATGACGGTTTTATCATTGCCGAAAAGGATCTGGAAATTCGCGGGCCGGGTGAATTGCTCGGCACAAAACAAACCGGGGACATGGGCTTTCGGGTCGCCAAGTTAGAACGTGATGATCATTTGCTGAATCAGGCACATTATGTCGCGCAGCAAATCTTAAAAGACTATCCAGACAATGCAGAAGCCCTGTTAAAACGCTGGTTACCTGAAGCCCCTCGCTATGCCTATGTATAAAAATAATGTAAGACACCTATAAAATAACCGGCTGAATCGGTTATTTATTATCGTATAAGTGGCATGGATGCTGCCGATCTTGAAACCACCAATAAACTGTGCAAAATAAAGTTAAATAAAAAGAAGAAGAAAACATGCTGCAATTGATTCACCCCTTACTGCACAAAGCCATGCAGAGCCTTTTCCCCTGTGTACTTTGTGGCATAGACCAGCAACGTCATCATTCAGTCTGTACAGATTGCTGGCAACAATTGCCCTGGTTGAAACAGACCATCCGACGACAGGAAATGGAGATTCAGGTGGCCTGTCATTATGCCTATCCGATGGACCGTATTATTCAAAAATTCAAATATGAACAACAGCTGCACTTTCAAAATCTGCTTACTGGCTCACTTATCGGTCTCAAACTTCCCAAAATCCAAGCCATTGTCCCGATGCCCATTTCCCATCAGCGTTTGGCAGAACGGGGGTATAACCAGTCTTTGGTGCTTGCGAAACTCCTGGCAAAACAGCTGAATATTCCAGTCTGGCAACCGGTTGCACGACTGGCCCAACATTCGCAAAAAGGCTTGAGCCGGATCGAACGGCTGGATCAGATTGACCAGCAGTTTGTGATTGCCACAAAGACCCGTGTGCGTTACCGCAAAGTGCTGATGCTGGATGATGTAGTCACGACCGGCAGTTCGCTACATGCTTTAAAACAGAAACTTGAAGCATTAGGCTGTCAAAAAGTTTATGCAGCCTGTATTGCCAGTGCAGAGATTTAATCTTTGGAAAGGACATACTGATTTCCCCCTTATCTCCTTGAGAAGTGTCGGCTCATCCTTGAGGGAAAAATCCTTTTACCAGTCAGGACATCATGCTTTCTGTTAAAAACCGCTTCACCCACGGCATGACAATTTCACGGGTTAAAGGTGCTAATGGGGTAGTTTGAGCCTCCAGATCGACCCACTTCATTTCGGCAATTTCTGCGGCAATTTTCGGTGCGTGATCTAAAGTCACATAATACAAATAACTCACCAGCTGATGATCCGGCTCGTTGGCAGTGGCAGTTTCAAAACGACCGATGAATTGCTCAATCGAGGCCCGACAGCCTATTTCTTCCTGAATTTCACGCAGCATTGTGATTTCGGGTGGCTCATGGGGTTCAAGCTTGCCACCCACCTGCATAAAGCAGGACGTGTTACGTTTACGCACCACTAACAGTTGCTGTTGATCATTTAAAATAATGGCCGCCGCCACAGTAATGATATTCATGCATGTTTCACCAAAATTTCTTGATCAGCCATACCCCATTTCGGTTGTGGCGCTCGAAAAGCATCAAATTGTTGCAAAATCTCTTCAATGGAATCCGAAGCAATCATACTGTCTGAAAAACGTGGCTGGGTAAAACCTTTTACTGTGGTCAACTGAATAAATTTCAGCAAATCATCGTAAAATCCGGCCACATTTAAAAATGCACAGGGCTTTAAATGAATACCGAGCTGTGACCAGGTCCATTGCTCAAAAATCTCTTCCAGCGTACCTGCACCACCCGGCAAGGCAATAAAGGCATCAGAAAGTTCCGACATCCTGGTTTTACGTTCATGCATATTGGCCACCACATGCAATTCGGTTAAATGCGGATGAGCCAGCTCATGATCCACCAACACCCTTGGAATTACCCCAATGACTTTGCCGCCTGCCTGTAAAGCACTATCGGCCACCATACCCATCAAGCCAGAACGGCCACCGCCATAGACCAGCGTTTTACCTTGCCGGGCAAGGGTTTGTCCCACTTTTTGTGCAGTATCTAAAAAAATCGAATCGGTACCTAAAGCTGAGCCACAAAAAATTGCGATCGATTTCGTCATTGTTTCAGCCTGTTTTGCAGATGTCATATTAATAAAGTAAATTTTCAGGAGATTTTTTAATAAAAAAGCGATTGAATCAGTGTTTTTATTCAATTCCTTGTCTAAAATACACCCATCAATTCACCTATACTGCGCAGGGAAAAGACAGCATGCTTGAAGCCTTTTACGCCACAGAGCGCGGTAGTTTGGAAGATGCCACCATCAATGGTGGTTTTGATCTCCACCCGGATTTAGTGTGGATCGATCTCATTGCCCCATCACAAGAAGAACAACAATGGGTCTTAGATGCTTATGAGCAAAATTTACCGACGCTAAAATCCTTGGAAGATATTTCTTCATCGGCACGATTTTACCGTGATGATGATGGTATTTTACATATCAGCACCTACTTTTTGACAAAAAATAAAAATTTTCAGGTCGATGGCGAAACTGATGACAACTCGAGTATTTTGGCAACCGTGCAAACGGTAGCCTTTATTTTGCATAAACAACACCTGTTTACCCTGCGCGGTGAAAAACTGGTGGCCTTTCGCGCTTTCCGTGCCCGTGCCCGCCGCAATGACTATGAGATTGACTATAAAGACCCGACCTGGGTCTTGCTTGGCTTGCTGGAAGCCAAACTGGATGAACTTGCGGATATCCTGGAAGATATCCACAAGGATCTGGAAAAGTACTCTACCGAAGTGCTCAACAACCGTCATCGTGAACAGATTCTCGATCTGGATGACATGATTACCCGTCTGGCACAATTGGAAGACATACTTGGAAAAGCACAATTGTGTTTAATCGATTTGCGCCGTGTCCTGACTTTCTTGTCCCGTCCACGTGCGTTGGGCAGTCATATTTATGATGCCGATATTCGGGAACTGAGCGAAGATGTTCGATCTCTGGTCGAACATGATGCCTTCCTGTTCCAGAAGGTTCGGTTCTTGCTGGACACCACCTCGGGATTCATTAATACCGAACAGAACGATACCATCCGTCGCTTCTCGATCTTGCCAAGCATGCTCGCACCACCCATGCTGGTTGCCAGTGTGTATGGCATGAATACTGATGTACTGCCCTTTGCACGAGGAACCACCAGCTTCATTATGGTCAGTATTATTTTAGCGGCTTTCTTTATTGGACCGCTGGCCTATTTCCGCTGGAAGAAATGGATTTGATGGGTTTATATTCTCCCTCCTTTTAGGAGGGAGTTAGAGGGAGGTATTTTAAATCCCATCAATTTCATTACTTATCTAAGCTGCTTTACTCGCCAATCTAGCTACAGGAAGAAATCTAGAATTCTAATTTTATCCCCTCTCTCTAACTCTCTCCCTGAGGGAGAGAGGACTGCTCAATATTCATCTTGATCCTAGACAGTATCGTGGACAACAAGTCCCTCTAAATTCTTACAATATTTCTGCTCAAAGGCTTCTGGACTTAACCAGCCGTTTGCAGAATGCCTTCTGACCCGATTGTAATAAATCTCAATATAGTCAAACAATATAGCATTAGCCTCTTTTCGAGTGGCAAACACACTGCCATGTATCACATGACCTTTCAATGTATGAAAGAAGCTTTCGGTTACTGCATTATCCCAACAGTTCCCTCTGCGTGACATACTTTGAATACACTGGTTCGTCAATAATAGCGCTCTAAAATCACGACTACAGTACTGTGAGCCTTGATCCGAATGTACCATGACACCCGTTGGATAACCCTGACGAGCCATGGCATAGTTAAACGCATCACACACCAATTGACGGTCTATTCGATGGCTGGTTTGCCAACCCACAATACGACGACTAAATAGATCCAGCATCACACATAAATACAGCCAACCTTGCTTGGTACGGATATAGGTAATATCCGTTGTCCAAACCTTATTAGGCTCAATGACTGTAAATTGGCGATCTAACAGATTTGGTGCTGTAGGCAAACGATGATTTGAATCTGTCGTATGCCTGTATTTACGCGAAATCCTGCTACGTAAACCAAGCTTTTTCAGCATTCTTCCAACGGTTCGTTCGCTCATGCTGTAACCTAAATCATGCATGTCATGTACCAATGAAGGTGCACCCAATCGTGCATGATGCTGCCAATATACGGCTTTTAAGTCATTATATTTCTGCGCTGTATTGGCCTTGCGTTTTCGCCAGGCATAATAGCCTGAAGTGCTGACACGCAGGCATTTACAGGCAGAAGATACAGTAACTCCATTCACAGCCAGATCTTGAATTACCGTGTACTTTTCTTGGCATGATCTGTCAGAAAGTACACATGCGCTTTTTTTAAGATGTCATTGGCTTCCCTGAGCTGTTTGACTTCTTTCTCTAATTCTAAAATCCGCTGTTGTTCTGGTGAAAGTTGGCGTTTGCTTGAACCCGCCGGATTGGTTTCACGAATCCATTTATCCAATGTTGAATAACCAACACCTAATTTCTGGGCGATTGCAGCTACAGATTCGTGTGAGTTTGAAAGTGCATAATCAATTGCTTGCTGTTTAAATTCAGGACTTGAGCAGCACTGCTGCGCAAGATAGCCTGCGTGTATCTCCAAAGTTAACGTTACGTTATCTTTAGAGGGAAATGCTGTCCATTATTTTGGCTAGGATCATCTCTTACAAGCTCAGCTCAATAAAAAAGCACCTTCCGGTGCTTTTTTATTGGTTTAGCCAATCAGTTGCAGATCATCTTGCAAATGACAGGCCTGAATGATTTTCATCATTTTCTCAGGGACTGCTTTAAATTGCAGACCCTGAGCTTTCGGGGTCTGACGCAACCAGCGCACCAGTACTGCCAGTGCCAGCGTACTGCCCTGTTCCAGCTCTGCCAGATTGACTACCACCGGAAACTGATGTTGCGATTGAATCAGTTTCAAACCTTGCTGGTAATAGTCCTCTGCATTGGCATAATCTATTTTGCCGGAAACCTGCAATTCCTGATGAATGAATTGAATCACTGAACACCCTTCCCAGTTATTTTTTATTTACAGATGCATCTGGTTGGAAGTTCGCAATAGCTTTATCGATATTGCCACCATTACGTTTTACCGTTGCAGCAAACTGATTACGGAACTGTAAACCTAAATCAATACCCGCTACATTGATATTACGCACTTTCCATTGATTGCCTTTATCCACCAACTGGAAAGATACCGGAGTTTTTTCACCTTTGTTGTTAAAATCAATCGTGACCACAGGATTTTTGCTATTGGTTTCTTTATATGGACGCAGGCTATAAGTCTGGTTGGTATATTTAGCAAACGCTGTACCGTAATTTTCGATTAAAGTTTCACGAAAATTGTGTTCAAACTTGGCACGCTGAGCAGCCGTACTATACTGATTGGTCGCATAAGTTCCCATCACCAGACGGGTAAAGGCTTGTGAATCAATATAAGGATCCAGGTTTTGACGCACAATCGCTTTCACTGCAGCAGGATTGTTTTGCAATTTTGCCTGATCCGCTTTTAAACGGCTAATCAGACCATCCGCCACTTTTTTTACAAAAGCTGGTGGAGTTTCAGCTGGTTGTGCAAAAGCAGCACTCGCCATCATTGTTGATAAAACACTTATGCCAAGTGTATGTTTAAGTAAGGTATTCACTAAATTCTCCTCTCCAAATTATTCAACAAATGAAGTTTGCGCATCTTCTGTTGATTCAGTTGATGTTTTTTCTTCCGCCGCTTTCGCTGATGACTTGCCCGCACCGCCAGTAATGAACTTGCTGATCAGATCTTCAAGATCCATGGTGCCTTGGGTATTGGCAATGCTTTCACCACGTTTGATATAGTTTAGGCCGCCACCTGGTACCACTTTCAAATATTTTTCACCCAATAAGCCATTGGTGGCCACCATAATATAAGCATCTTCATCAATACTGGTGATGGAGTTCATGTTAACAACTAGTTGCTTTTCCATTTCTTTTTGTTTCGCAGGGTCCGCTTCACTGTATTCTGTGCTATAGCGCAATTCTTCCAAAGCATTGGCTTGAACCTTTTTCAGCTGCTCTTTGTTGAAAGACGTTAACTTGCCATCCAGCTCGAAATACACCGTTGCCAAACGCGATACCGGATCAAGGGTAATATCGGTAACACGACCAATGGTGACACCACTCATGGTCACTTTGGCACGCGGTTTCAGACCGTTCACATTATCAAAACTTGCAGTCATGTTATAGCTGTCACGCAGGTTGGTTCCCATCAGGCCACTGACTTTCATGGCCAAGAAAAATAACGCAATACCGGTAAGAATGACAAAAATACCTACGGCCAACTCACTTGCACGTGATTTCATTAAACACCTCCAAACATGACCGCAGTCAACACAAAATCAGAACCCAAAACACACAATGAGGAATACACTACTGTTCGCGTAGTTGATGTTGCAATTCCTTCTGACGTTGGCACACAGGCATAGCCTTGATAGACCGCAATCCAGGTACAAAGCAATGCAAAAACCAGGCTTTTAATAATGGTGCCATTGAAAATATCTTTATAGAACTGCACGCTATTTTGCATGCCACTCCAGAAAGAACCTTCATCTACCCCTAAGAAATCGACGCCGACCATTTTACCGCCCATGATGCCGATGGCACCAAAAATAATCGATAACATCGGCAGACTGACAATACCGGCCCATAAACGCGGGGAAACAATACGCTTTAGCGGATCGACCCCAATCATTTCCATACTGGCCAGCTGCTCTGTGGCTTTCATCAGGCCAATTTCAGCCGTTAAAGCCGAGCCGGCACGCCCTGCAAACAGCAATGCCGCCACTACAGGAGCTAGCTCTCTTAATAAGGTTAAAGACACCATGGTGCCCAGCATGGCTTCTGAGCCGATATTGACCAAAATGGAATAGCCTTGTAAGCCCAGTACCAAACCAATAAATAAACCCGATACGGCAATAATCAATAAAGACATCACACCAATACGGTACATTTGGTAAATAAACAGCTTAACCCCGAGCCAGGTCGGCATGGAAAACAGGATTTGCAGCAACATCTGGGTTGCCACCCCTATCCCCTGAACGCGTTCAATAACGCGTCTACCTAATGAGGCAATAGCATTCATGAACGCACCTCATCACTTAAATAAGCCGTATGGCTAAACTGATAATCGACAGGACCTTCAGCAGCACCGGTTAAGAACTGACGAACAAATGCCGATTCATGCTGCATTAATTCAGCCGGCGTGCCTTCACCCTGAATAATCCCTTCCGCGATAATATAGATGTAATCGGCAATAGATAGGGTTTCTCCCACATCGTGCGACACAATAATCGTGGTTAAATCCAGTGCTTCACGCAAGGTACGAATTAAACGGGCGAGAACCCCTTTTACAATCGGATCTTGGCCGGCAAAAGGTTCATCGTACATGATCAGCTCCGGATCCAGTGCAATGGCGCGAGCCAAGGCCACACGACGGTTCATCCCGCCTGACAGCTCTGAAGGCATCAGCTTTTCAGTACCCCGCAAGCCTACCGCTTCCAGTTTGAGTGCCACCAGCTCGGCAATCAGATGTTCCGAAAGTTGCGTATGTGCACGTAACGGAAAAGCCACGTTTTCATAGACGCTCATATCGGTAAACAGTGCACCGCTTTGGAATAGCATACCCATACGTGCACGTGCAGCAAATAATTCCTGACGTGACATATCTGCAATACTTTTGCCGTCCAAGAGAATTTCACCGTGCTCAGGCGTCAACTGACCACCAATCAGACGCAGCAAAGTGGTTTTTCCCGTACCTGAAGGCCCCATAATCGCGGTAATCTGGCCACGCCGAATTTTTAAACTGACATTATCGAAAATGACACGTTTCCCTCGTTTAAAACTCAAATCATGGACTTCAATCCAAGATTGAGCTTGCTGAGGTATTTGATTATTCATAGCTGAGGGTTTTCCTGCATTTTTTCAGCATGCATACTATAAAGGATTCGGGTTTAAAATGTTACCTTTAGGTAAAAAGCAACCGATTTACCATAATTTTTTAATTATTTAATTGTGGTGCAATTATTTTAACAAACAGGATACTGTGTTACAGAAAGCTATTATAGATATAGTATGCAATATTGATGAGTAATAAAATTAAACCAATATAAGGCATAATCACCTCTTGATTAAAATTCCAAACATAATAATTAGATTCATTATTCATATTTAACAGAATCAAGACAAACTATGATCCAGTATACATTTCTACTCAACAAGATCAAAGATTAATCCCATAAAAAAACCGGTGTTTCCACCGGTTTTTTACTACCCAAATCTAACGTTATTAGTCGTTAAATTTGCGACGTGGGCGATCTTCACCAAAACTGCGTTTAGGACGATCTTCACTGAAAGAACGCTTAGGACGATCATCACCAAACGAACGTTGTGGACGATCACCAAAGCTACGTTGTGGACGGTCGCCATTGAATTCGCGACGTGGACGATCACCTGCTGGTTTATAGTCTACGCGGTTACCACGGTTGTCATCGTTAGAACGAGGACGGTCGCCAAAACCACCTTCACGACGTGGAGCTGGACGATCACCGAAATCACGCTTCGGACGGTCATCAAAAGAACGTTGTGGACGGTCGCCAAAACCACCTTCACGACGTGGACGATCTTCACCGCCAAAGCTACGTTGTGGACGGTCGCCATTATATTCGCGACGTGGACGATCTTCACCGCCAAAGCTGCGTTGTGGACGATCACCGAAACCACCTTCACGACGTGGACGGTCGCTATTGAATTCACGACGTGGACGGTCTTCTCCACCGAATGCTGGACGTTCGCCACGTGGTTTGTCATCGTAGCTGCGACGTGGACGATCATCACCGCCTTCACGACGTTTGAAGTTACTTTCGCCTTCAAAACGTGCACGACCACCGCCATCACGACCGCCAAAACCACCACGACCACGACCACCGCCATCACGACCGCCACGACCACGACCGCCGCCATCACGACTACCGCGTGCAGGAGGTGGAGATGGCTCAAGACCTTCAATTTCAGATACGTTCAAACGTGCTTCAAGGAAGTCTTCTAGCGCACGAATTTTACCGCGTTCACGGTAAGTCGCTAAAGTAATTGCTTTACCAGTACGACCGGCACGGCCAGTACGACCAATACGGTGTACATAGTCTTCGTTCTTCATTGGGAGACCGAAGTTAATTACGTGAGAAATGGTTGGTACGTCAAGACCACGTGCAGCAACGTCAGTTGCAACCAGAATCTTAGCACGGCCTTCACGGATGCTACGTAAACGACGGTTACGAACAGTTTGTGGCATCGCACCATGAAGTGCTACAACGGATAAACCTGCTTCAGCAAGTTCTTCAGCCAACATATCTGTGTCTTCTTGAGTAGAAGCAAATACGACTGCTTGATCAACGTCTTCTTCGTTCAACCAGTGAGTAAGAAGTTTTTTCTTATGTTCGAAACCGTCAGTCCAATGCAAAGTCTGAGTAATATCAGTATTTGTAGAGTGACCAGTTTCAATCGAAATACGCATCGGATCATTCATCATGCGTTCTGCAAGTGTAATGATACGTGGTGCAAAAGTCGCAGAGAACATAAGTGTTTGCTTACGGTTTGCAGCCAAATCACCAATGGCTTCTAGATCTTCAGAGAACCCAAGATCCAGCATACGGTCAGCTTCATCAACAATTAATGAATCAACTTTGTCGAGTTTAATTTGACGACGGTTAACCAAGTCAAGTAAACGACCTGGAGTCGCTACAACAACCTGTGCGCCTTTTAACTGCTGGATTTGTTTACCAAAAGGCATACCACCCATGATTGCAGCTACACGTACGCCTTTCATATGGCGAACCAAGGCAATCGCATCCTGACATACTTGCTGTGCAAGCTCACGAGTCGGAGAAATTACCAAAATAGATGGTTGAGTAATTGCTTTCATACGTTCTTTAAACGGTACGAAAGTATCTTGATTTGCAAGTGCATTCAAAGTTGGAAGCAAGAATGCAGCTGTTTTACCAGAACCGGTTTGGCTTGATACTAAAAGGTCTTTACCTTCAAGCGCAGCAGGAATCGCTTGTTCTTGTACAGGAGTTGGCGTAGTAAAGCCTAAACCTTCAAGAGCCTGTGTTAATGACTCATCGAGGGAAAAATCAGCAAAAGTTTTGCTCATAGAGAGTATTCACCCTGAAATGGGTGCTCCATTTAATAAATTACAATATGGACATCGGCAAAAAGCGGCACAGCAATTAGAGCTGAAAAAATAAGGATTCAGCAGCGATCCGAATAACGACGATGTGGATATAACGCACGCATGATTACGGCCGCAAACCTGAAGGAATCGCTTAAGCGATTGGGGCGCGAAGGATATGTCCTCTCTATGGACAGCACGCGCATACAATGATTAGAAGATAATGTTCAGGTAAAGAACGGAAATTTAAGTGCGTGCCGGCATAATAACAGAACCATTTAAAAAAGTAATCATTTTTTTCGATCAAATGATGCATACATACTGTTTTTTTCAGTAACAGTCTATTTTACAACTTAATTTTGTTTAATTTTTAAACAGGTAATATTGTAACGCTTTATCTGGATAAAAATGCGGGCAAATAGACGCTATCCGGCATTTTCATTGAATCAGGAATTTAATCCAGAAATAAAAAAAGCCCTCGCAAGGAGAGCTTTTTTGTCATGTCACTCGATTCAATCGATCTTACTTCGCTGCGTCACCCCAAGCCGGAACAACAGCTTGCATTAAAGGCTTAAGCATTTTCATAGAGCAAGCAAGTACTTGACCATTTTCCATAGAATCGGCACCACCACGTGCATCCACTACAGTACCACCCGCTTCTTTCACGATGAGCTCGCCTGCAGCGATATCCCACGGTTTCAGACCCAGTTCAAAATAACCATCCAAACGGCCTGCAGCAACATAAGCCAAATCTAATGCAGCAGAACCTGCACGACGGTATTGTGCACCCGCTTCAGTCACGTTCAATAATGACTCAAAATGGTTTTTTGCATAAGAGATCACTTCACCGTTACGTTTAGCACGGTAAGCATGACCTACGGCAAGGAAAGTATTTTGCAGGCTGTCTTTGACATTTACGCGAATACGGCGTTGATTCAACATGGCACCGCGACCACGACTGGCAGAGAATAACTCATCTTTTACAGGGTCATAAATCACGCCGTGTTGAGTCACACCTTTGTGCTGAACAGCAATAGAAATACAGAAATGCGGGAAACCGTTAATGAAGTTTAAAGTTCCATCAAGCGGGTCGATCACCCAGCACCATTCGGCGTCGTGACCTTTACCTTCTTGCAGACCAAACTCTTCACCAAGGAAGCTGTGGTTTTTATAGCTTTTACGTAGCGTATCGATAGTCAATTGTTCCAAATAACGGTCTACACGCGTTACCGGACCATCAATCCCTTTTTCTTCGACTTGTAGATCGAGTTTATGACGATTTTGATGCGCTTTTAAAAGCTCTTGACCAACTAATTGAGCCGCACGCGCAGCCATCACCACCATAGGTTCCATTGAACACCCACTACAAATTTGAAGATATTGATAAAGAATAATGCATAAAAGCCCTCACATTTTAACAAATACGAGGGCTTTTAGGGAAAAAATGTTTCTAAAATTTTTTAAATTGATCAGGACACCGACTGCACAAGCTTTGACCAGGCCAATTCAACTGATTTTTCAATTCCTTTGGCATCCAGCCCGGCTTGTTGCAACATCTGTGCATGTGAAGCCTGGTGCATGAAGATGTCTGCCAGCCCCAAATTCAAGATTGGTTTTACAATTTGTGCCTGCGCCAAATACTCGTTTACCGCACTGCCTGCGCCTGCCATCACGGCATGTTCTTCAACAGTGACAAATAGACTGGTTGTCGCAGCAAGCTGTTCAATAATCTGCTCATCCAGCGGTTTAACGAAGCGCATATTCACCACACGCACCCCCACCTCATGACTAGCGGCGAGTGTTTGTGCTGCTTCTACCGCGACACTGACACGGCTACCGAATGCCAGAATGCTGATCTGCTCTTCTTGAAATTCATTAAAACTGGCCACAATTTCTGCTTTACCAATCTCCAAAGCCGTCATTTGTTGCTGAATTTCAACCCCTACACCATTGCCACGCGGGTAACGTACCGCCGCTGGACCATTGTATAAATAAGCGGTATGCAGCATCTGACGACATTCATTTTCATCTTTAGGCGCCATAATGACCATATTAGGTACAGTACGCATAAAGGCATAGTCATAAGCACCGGCATGGGTTGGGCCATCTTCACCCACCAGCCCGGCACGGTCGATGCCAAAAGTGACATCCAGATTTTGCAAGGCCACATCATGAATCAGCTGATCATAACCGCGTTGCAGAAAAGTCGAATAAATCGCTACCACCGGTTTTAAGCCCTCACAGGCCATCCCTGCCGCCAAGGTCACGGCATGCTGTTCGGCAATCGCCACATCAAAAAAGCGTTCCGGGAACTGTTTGGCAAACTGCACCATGCCCGAACCTTCACACATAGCCGGCGTAATCGCCAGCAAACGCTGATCTTGGGTAGCTTCATCACAGAGCCATTGTCCAAACACATCGGAATATTTCGGTGCTGCATTGCTTGAAGATACAGTATTTAATTTACTGATGGCATGGTATTTAATCTGATCGGCTTCCGCAGGCGCAAATCCTTTACCCTTTTTGGTATAGACATGAATTAAACGCGGACCTTTACGTTTTTTTAGGGCATTAAATACCTGTACCAATTGATTGACATCATGGCCGTCAAATGGGCCAAAATAGTCAAAACCAATGGCTTTAAACAGATTATCTGCAGCTTCAGTGGCAGCACAGTGCAAACGAGAATTGTAAGTCCATTCCGGATGCGGCTGGATATATGCATCACCCTCATCAGTAACATTCACCGATTCGCCACGTTCCCAGATAGCTGCCAAATGTTTGGCAAATCCACCGGTACTGCACGAAATAGACATGTCATTGTCATTCAGTACCACGATTAAATCTGCATCATGTGCAACGGCATCATTCATGGCTTCAAAGGCCATACCGGCCGTCATGGCACCATCTCCAATGATCGACACCACTTCACACGGATCGTTCTGATAACGGCGTGCCAGTGCCATGCCCAATCCCGCAGAAATAGCTGTTGAAGAATGTCCCACGCCAAAAGTATCGAATATCGATTCTTCACGTGCAGGAAAAGCAGCCAAACCGTCTTTGGCACGAATGGTGGTCAACTGTTCACGGCGACCAGTCAAAGCTTTATGCGGATAGGCCTGATGACCCACATCCCAGATCAGACGGTCATGCGGCGTATTAAAACAATAGTGCAAAGCCACAGTGAGTTCGATCACTCCCAGGTTAGCACCAAAGTGTCCACCGCTTTGTCCTGCTGCATACAAAATGTACTGACGTAACTCATCTGCCACTTGTTCTAGTTGGCTGCGCTCGAGCAATCGTAATTGTTGCGGATGATCAATCGCATTCAGCAACGGAGTTACAGGTCGGTGAGTCGGTATTTCTGTATACAACATAAATGGCGAAGCCTTCTAAAGCCTGGCAAATCCTAAGCTAGGTCAATGGGTTTATTCGAGCATAATGATCGAATTGTATCACCTTTAAATCAGCCACATTTCTAGCGATGCAGTTTAGAGGCAAATCTCTACACTGGGTGTTTGTTCATGAGCGAGATTATCCTGAATAATCTTACTATTTATCAACCATTATCGTTCGCTTTATACAAAAAAGAAAATCTTCTGCATAAATTCATCTTTACAATTCAACTAATGTCCAATCATTCAGCTATACTTTAGCTAATTAATAAACTATTTAACGAGTTAAGCAGTGCCCATAGAATTTGTCGCGACTTCAAGATTACCAACCGCTTTTGGTGAATTTAAAATCACGGTATTTCAAGATCCTAAAACGGGTGAAGAACATGTAGCACTGTCTAAAGGTCTGGATATGCCGCCTGTCGGACCGGTATTGGTGAGAATACATTCTGAGTGTTTAACCGGTGATGCCTTTGCTTCACTGAAATGCGATTGCGGCCCGCAACTGCAAGCCACCCAGAAACTGATTAATGAAGTCGGTCAAGGCGTGATTCTGTATTTACGTCAGGAAGGTCGCGGTATTGGACTAACCAACAAGATTCGTGCCTATGCCCTGCAAGATCAGGGACACGATACGGTTGATGCCAACTTGATGCTGAACTTGCCCGCGGATGCACGACACTATGACATGTGTACCATCATGCTGGACCATTTACAGGTCAAGCAGGTTAAACTGATTACCAATAACCCTTCAAAGATTCAGGCACTACAAGAACTGGGCATTGATGTGGTTGACCGTGTGCCGCTCACTGTCGGTTTAAATCCTTTTAATGCCGAGTATTTAAAAACCAAACATGAACGCATGGCGCATATGTATAAGAAAGGCGATTTTTAAATCCCACTTATTTTATAAATCTCCCCGACTTTATACAAATCCACCCCAACCCTCCTTTGCTAAAGGAGGGAGTTGTCTTTTTTAAAAGGGAAGTTTGTAGGGATTTAAATCGTCATCGAAAAAATTCGATTCTCCGGAACGCGGCGTTTTAGGCGTAAATCAAAGGCCATACAGATATTACGCACAAAAGGCTTGCCTTGCTCAGTCACAGTAATGCCCTGCTCATCAATCTGTAACAACTGATCCTGCTGCATTTCTGCAAGTTGCCGCAAAACCTCGGGCAATTCAGGAAATTGCATCTCTTTTGATGCCCAAGATGTAGTAAAAGTACACATCAAGTTCAAGATATGTTTACGGATCATCAGGTCTTCTGTACTCAGCACATGGCCTTTGACCACCGGAATTTCATTTTGCTCCAGACGTGCATAGTAGTCTTCCAGTTTTTTTTCATTTTGCGCAAAGCTGTACCAGCTGTCGCTAATCGAAGAAATCCCCAAGCCAATCATCACTTGGGTTTTGGATGCGGTATAGCCCATAAAATTACGATGTAAAGTCCCCTGTTTAAAGGACTGGCACATACTGTCTTTTTCTAGAGCAAAATGATCCATACCAATTTCATGATAACCTTGCGCCAGTAGCTTATTTTTTCCTTCTTCATAGCACTGGCGTTTTATTTCATCTTTCGGTACATCAGCATCTTTAAAGCCACGCTGACCATTGCCCTTAATCCAGGGCACATGGGCATAGCTATAAAACGCCAAACGGTCCGGCCTTAACCGATTGGTTTGATCAATGGTATTCAGCACATCTTGCAAACTCTGAAAAGGTAGACCAAAAACCAGATCATGTGAAATGGACGTATAACCAATTTCACGTGCCCACTCCGTTACACGCTGTACATGTTCAAAAGGCTGCATCCGGTGGATGGCTTTTTGCACCGTTTCATTGTAGTCCTGAACTCCGTAACTGACCCGACGAAAGCCCAGATCATATAAGGCTTGCAGATGTTCACGGGTGGTATTGTTAGGATGCCCTTCAAAACTGAATTCATGCTCGGCAGCCACCTCTGCCTTTGCCAAGATGCCCTGAATTAACTGTTGTAAATGCTCAACCGAAAAGAAGGTCGGTGTGCCGCCGCCCAAATGAATTTCTTTAATTTTCTGCTTTGTTACCAGCAACTGGCAATACAAGTCCCATTCTTTCAGCACAGCCTGAATATAAGGCTGTTCCATCTCATGCTTTTTGGTCACTTTTTTATGGCAGCCGCAGAAAGTACACAGGCTTTCACAAAATGGCAGATGGATATACAGACTGATGCCTTCACTTGAGTTGGATTCATCAAATGAACGTTTTAAGCTCTGCTTCCACAGATCAAGCGAAAATGGCTCGGCTTCCCAATACGGCACCGTTGGATAACTGGTATAACGGGGTCCGGGTACATTATATTTTTGAATTAAAGAACGCGTCATCGTTGCTATCCACTCTCTACTGCAACAGCCGGTTATACTTATAACCGAACCCATATTTTGCATCACATATTCAACTCATTTTGCTGGGCTTGCTTATAGAATTCAACCTAGTGATCTAGTCGGGATATTTTTCAGCGATCACTTTGAATCAAAGTCTCAATAAAATGGATGGTATCTATTTCAATAAAAAACATGCTGCATAAAAATCCTTACTCTTTTATACAATTTATGCTTTGATGTATCTCAGTTTTCTTTTCCGCTATGAGGGCTTTGATGCAGCATCCTACATCTGCCGATATTCAACGCGTTCGCGAATTCCTGCTTGATCTGCAAAGCCGTATTTGCTCGGCACTTGAACAACAAGAACAACAAGGAGGCGGCACAGCTCAATTCGAAATTGATGACTGGCAGCGCCCTGAAGGCGGTGGCGGCCGTTCACGGGTCTTGCAAAAGGGCAGCGTCATTGAAAAAGGCGGAGTCATGTTCTCTCACATCAACATTGCTAAACTCCCCGCTTCTGCCACAGAACGCCATCCCCAAATTGCCGGTGCTAAAGCCCAGGCTATGGGTGTGTCTTTAGTGATTCATCCGAAGAATCCCAATGTGCCAACTTCACATGCCAACGTGCGCCTGTTTGTGGCCGAAAAAGAAGGTCAGGATCCAGTGTGGTGGTTTGGTGGCGGTTTCGACTTAACACCATTTTATCCAAATAATGAAGATGTCTTGGCGTGGCATCAAACTGCGCATGAGCTATGTGCACCATTTGGTGATACGGTGTATGCGGAACACAAAAAATGGTGTGATGATTATTTCTATTTAAAACATCGCGACGAACAGCGTGGTATTGGCGGCTTATTTTTTGATGATTTAAATCAGTGGGATTTTGAAACCTGCTTTCAATACATTCAAGCCGTCGGCAATGGTTATCTGGAAGCGATTGTTCCCATCTTTCAACGCAATCAGGATAAACCGTATAGCGAAGCACAGCGCGATTTCCAGCTTTACCGTCGTGGCCGTTATGTCGAATATAACCTGGTCTATGACCGGGGGACTTTGTTTGGTCTGCAAACCGGTGGTCGAATTGAATCGATTTTGGTCAGTATGCCCCCATTGGCAGCCTGGTCGTATCGTCCAGAATGGGAGGAAAATTCGCCTGAAAAATGCTTAACCGACTATTATCTCAAACCGCATGACTGGTTGACCGAACTTAAAAAATAATAAAGTTTTTATCCCTTTTTCACTACAGAAAAAGGGATTTTTCACTGAAATAACTTTTGAAAAAATCGACACTTAAAATATTTAAATAATTAAAATCAATATTTTAATTTAATTAAGATAATTAACCAGGCTATTAATGCAAGAAAAACCGACATATTTCCTTACAGCACTAGACACGAGTGTGTCACAAAAATCGTTTAGACTGGATCATGATATTCATGACCTATACTGATTTAATCAGCATGGATAAATACAAAAAAGTATGCTTGAAGGAGAAACGATGCTCAACACAATGTTAAATAATAAGGTGATTTTATTTTGGTGTATTTTAACCCTGATCGTGTGTTCTATCACCATTACCTTGCTTTCACATAACACCCTTGCAGACAGCGTGTCGATTAGCTTTACCGTATTTGCAGGTTTTGCCCTATTTTTTACTGCAGCCATGTGGCTGGAAGATACCATTCGCGAAATTTGTAATCCTTAACAGGATTTAACTTTACCGCTTTAACGATTTCCCCTCTTCTTTCTTCTTTGTCATTTTTCCTTTCCGTAGTGGCTTTAGCCTGCGGGAAAAATCACGTATATTGAATGCCATTTCCGCACACGGACCTTGTGAAATGAGCAAACAATTTGCCGTGATTGGCAATCCAATCGAACAATCACGTTCTCCAGAACTGCATCATGCTTTTGCCGAAAAAACTGGCATTGACCTGAGCTATAGCAAACGCCTTGCTCCACTGGATGGCTTTGCAGCCAATATCCAGGAGTTTTTTGCTCAGGGTGGAATAGGCATGAACGTGACCGTGCCCTTCAAAGAGCAAGCTTTTGCAGCCTGTGCCGTATTAACTGAACGTGCCAAAATTGCCAAGGCAGTCAATACCCTATGGATGCAGGATGGCAAGCTGTATGGCGACAATACTGATGGGCAGGGTCTGGTCGATGCCATCAAGGCCCTAGATTGGAAACTCGACAATAGCGAGCTGTTAATTATTGGTGCAGGGGGTGCAACCCGTGGTGTCATCTACCCTTTGGTACAGGCGGGTGCGAAAAAAATTGTCATCGCTAACCGGACTTTAACCCGCGCAGAACAACTGGTTGCCGACTTAAAACCTGCTGTGCCGCAAGCCACCCTTGAAGCCATTTCGTTAAATGATCTGACTGGTCATTTTGACATTGTCATTAATGCAACTTCGGCAAGTTTAACCGGCGATGCCCTGGTTTTACCTAAAGCTTTACAGTTTAAGCATGCCTATGAAATGGCCTATGGCAAGCCATCCAGCTTTTTAGATCAAGCCAAAGCCCGCGGTGTTCCGACCTCGGAAGGTTATGGCATGCTGGTTGGACAGGCGATTGAATCTTTTTCGATTTGGAACGGCATTAAACCTGAATTAAAAGACTTTCTTTAACTAACATCCATCAAAAAAACCTCAGGATGATCTGAGGTTCTTTTGAACCATCTTCCTGTTTATTTTACATATTTCTGCATATTTTCATACACTTCCATATATATTTCATAATTAATAACTTCAGCATGTTGAAGGGTCAGGTCTTTAATCGTTTTCTGACTTAATTTTCCATGCTTGCTGTCGATATAGCTTTGCCCCAAAATCTGCGCAGTTTCTTTGAGCACACGCGAGTCGGCGGCATTGTCCGGATATTCCTCCCGGTATGCTTTCAGGTACTGCTGGGCAAAAATATGCTGTGGCTGCTTATACTGCTTCGCGGCTTGGTGCCAAGCTGCAGCGACCTTACCTTCGCCTACAGCACGCTCAGTCAAGGTATTAACATGGCTGCCTATAGCCCGGTTGAATTGGCTGTCACCCTCAAGATGATGCTTTTTCTGTAAGGCCTTAATGCGCTCAAGTTCTTTGCCTTTAGGATCATAATACTGTTCATCGCTAAACCAGTAGGCATACACCTCTGCCATTTCTTGCAAGGTTTGCGGACTAAGGTTTTTCACCCACTCACTTTGCTCTGCAGCCATATCGAGCAAAAATAAGGTTTGGTAGGTTTGACTGAACGACTGGGCTTGCTGATAGGTTTTATCGGCCAACAGATTCAACTCATCCTCATAGCTTAAGGCGGGTGCTTCGGCTTTAGTTCCTTCGATCACAGCAGCTGGCTGCTCCAGAGTTCGCCCTACATCTTTCACCCATTTTTCTAAAATTGAACCTTTGCTCACCTCTTGAATCGACTTGGCATCGCGCAATGCAGCACGGTCAATTTTGCTGGCTTGCCCATAATTAAATACACGCATATCGGCCTGTACATCAATTTTACCGTACTTTTCAGTAAGGAATTGCAAAGCATAATCGACCTGTGCCGCACGTCCCTGAGCATCTAAACCGACATCTATTTGTATCGGGGTCTTTTTAGCTGGCGAACTTGCCGCCAGAACCTGACGAATTTCAGGCTGGTGCGTTGCCCACAGCTCAGCAAAATGCGCTGCATCTATAAACTGTTCAGAAACATACGGTGCAAAGACCAAGGCTAATTTTTCGTGTACCGAACGGTCCTTCGCTTCAACCGAAGCCGTGATCTGTACCGGTTCAACACGCTTAAAAGCATCTAATTCATAGGCAGAAACGCAGTAGGTTAAATCACCGACTTGGGCTGTTTTTGGCGTAGCAATTATACGCTGGCAGTCGTCTACTGTAAGAGTAATAGTTTCATCAGCAGTGTCTTGTTCTGTCGGGCTTTCATCATCCGTTTCTGTTTCTAGCGCTACATCCTCTTCGTCTACCAGTGAATCGGCTGAACCATAAAGTTTGTCGCTGACCAGTTCACGCAAAGCAAGTGTTGCACTGTAGGCTGTGCCGTCTTGAGCCACAGCATCAGCTTTACCTGCTTGCACAGGTGAAGCAGTATCTTCTACAGCCTGGGTTACAGCCTCTCCCTCCTGCTTTTCACTCCCGGCATCGCTCACTTTAGTAGCTGTGGTATAGCCCAGCACGGAGCGCTTTAAATACGGCTCATTCACCTGTTCAAACAGGGCCATTTGCAACATCAGTTCTTCCAAGGTGCTGCTAAAACGTATTTTTTCAATCAACTGACCGTTCTTCTCTGCAACGCTCAGTGGCAGGCTTTTGATTTGTCTAGCATCAGCCAAAATATATGGCAAGGCATTTACCGCTTTTAAATAATCAGCCAACTTCGCTACATTTACCCGTTCAAAATCAGCTTTATATTTCGAGAAATCAATATAGGCAAAGCTGTTTTGACTGTCTTTATTCACCAAATACGGCATCAAAGAAAAATAATTGGTATAAAATTTATATTCTTTAAAATCGACCACCATCGGTACTTTCATTTGCACCAGCAAGGTCGGCTTTTCATAACGGGCTGCCAAGTTTAAAGCAGCGGTCTTTTCTCGATAATGCACAGAACCATCATATTCAAATTGCGTATTATTGAGTAAATTCAATGCAAAAATATTGAATGAACTCAGCTTGTCCTCTGAAGCAAAACTGTCCGCATGCCCTTGCTGCTGTTTCGCCATAGCGGCATACAGGTTTTGTTTTTCAGTGCTGTTTAAACGGATATTTTGCGCTTTTAAATGTTGATCTAAACGTTTTTTCAATGCCGGTTCAAATGCTATCGCCGGATTGACTTGTTGCTGTGCTTTTTGACGTCCTATGTCCGGACTAGACTGTACACTGAGCTTGCCCCGAAAATCATAACTGGATGTTTCAAACATCGCATTTAGACCATGAATCGCTCTTTGCTCTACAGTTGCCACCTGATTCGGATTAGTCTTTATGACATGCTGTGAACAGCCTGCGAAACTGAAACTACAAAGACAAAAAGTTAAATATTTTAGTTGTGCCTTCACATGTAAACGCCTTATATTCATTATACTTTATTCTGTTCTAAGCTACAGAATTACAACCCAATATAACATAATAGGATGTTGATACTATTGGGTCGAGCATATTTTATAATTCGCATTTCTGACATTTTTAATCGCTATCCTTATCAATGTTTTTTGATGATAAATGTGAATAATCAAGGTATCGATACAGATAATCCAGAACTATTTCTAAATTAGGATTAAGACTATGCCAGCATATAAAGCCCCTTTGCATGATATTCGTTTTTTAATGAACGAAGTGCTTGATTACCCAGCACACTACAAAACGCTTTCAAATGGTGAAGCAGCGGATGCTGACACTGTAGACATGATTCTTGAAGGTGCGGCAGATTTCTGTGAAAACGTACTTTCTCCACTCAACCAATCGGGTGATGAAGAAGGCTGTCACTTTGAAAATGGTGAAGTCAAAACCCCAAAAGGCTTTAAAGAAGCCTATGACCAGTTCGTGCAAGGCGGCTGGCAAGGTTTGTCTTTCCCTGAAGAATTTGGCGGTCAAAATCTGCCGCAATCTTTAAACCTGATCAAATCAGAAATGATGGGTACTGCAAACTGGGCCTTCCAGATGTATCCGGGTTTAAGTGTCGGCTGTATGAACACCATTCTTCAGTTTGGTACTGAAGCACAAAAAAACACCTATATGCCTAACCTGGTGACAGGAGAATGGTCAGGTACGATGTGTCTTACCGAACCACAATGTGGTACGGACTTAGGCCAGGTCAAAACCAAGGCGGAACCCAAGGCAGATGGTACCTATGCCATTTCGGGCACGAAAATCTTTATCTCTGCCGGTGAACACGATTTAACAGAAAACATCGTTCATATCGTGCTTGCCCGCCTTCCAGATGCGCCTGCCGGGACCAAAGGTATTTCGCTATTCATTGTGCCCAAATTCCTGGTCAATGCAGATGGTACAGTGGGTGAGCGCAACCCTGTCAGCTGTGGTTCAATCGAACATAAAATGGGGATTCGCGCTTCTGCAACCGCAGTATTAAACTTTGACAATGCAACGGGTTACCTGATTGGCGAGCCACACAAAGGCTTGCATGCCATGTTCACTTTCATGAACACTGCGCGTATCGGTACCGCGATCCAGGGCATTGCCCATGCTGAACTGTCATTCCAGGGCGCACTTCCTTATGCCAAGGAGCGTATGTCCATGCGTGCCCTTTCAGGTAAGAAAGACCCTGAAAAAGTGGCTGATGCGATCATTCACCATGCTGACGTTCGTCGTATGCTACTCACTCAAAAAGCGATTGCTGAAGGCGGTCGTGCAATGATTTATTACGCCGCACAAATTGCCGACAAAATGGCTGATGCCTTAATACAGGGTGATACTGCAGCATATGAAGCACATGATGATCACCTGGGTTTCTACACCCCTATCCTGAAAGGTTTTTTGACTGAATTGGGTTTTGAAGCTGCCAACCACGGTATGCAAGTCTACGGCGGTCATGGCTACATCAAAGAATGGGGCATGGAACAGATTGTTCGTGACTCACGTATCTCTACCCTGTACGAAGGGACTACCGGTGTACAGGCACTTGACCTGATTGGCCGTAAAGTCCTGTTAACCTCTAGAGGTAAAGTGATTCGCGATTACACGGCTGAAATCCTGAAATTCTGTGGTCAGCATGCGCGTAACAAATACATGCGCCGTTTTGCTTGGGACTTGACCAAGCTTTGCGCACAATGGAATGCTCTCACCGTTCGTATTATGCTGGCGGCACGTAAAGACCGCGACATCGTGTCATCTGCATCTGTCGATTTCTTGATGTTCTCTGGCTATGTAATGATGGCTTATTTCTGGGCGCAACAAGCCGCTGTAGCTTCTGCAAAACTGGCTGCTGGTGAAGGTCAGGAAGTGCCTGAATTCTACAAAGCAAAAATCAAAACAGCAGATTTCTACTTTGAACGCCTGCTGCCACGTACCCAAGGTCATGCCGAAGCAATGGTCAATCCGTCAAAAACCATGACTTCACTGGCACCTGAACACTTTAGCTTTGACTACTAAGCTGTAAAGTTTAAGTCAAAATAAAAGAGCACTTCGGTGCTCTTTTATTTTCAAGCCATATTCCATAAAAGCACTTATATCAAATAATGCCATTGCGGAGGATTTACTGATTGTATGCATATTGCGGTAGCCAGTCCCAAAAATGGGATAGTGCTCATCAGCACAGCTAATGAGCATGACGCAATGGCAAAGAAAAACCCCGGCAGGATGCCGGGGTTTTCGTATGGGTTGATTAAGCATGACTCCTGTCTTGCCTCACAGCCCTGGTGTTTGAACGTATTATTGTTGTTTTCTGTTCCGGAATATCCTGTTCCTGTATGACTTGATCTAAAGAAAAAAGAACGGCTGTTCCAATCCGCAAAATCCCTAAATCAATGTACGTCAGAGCGTACAAAGCTAAGCGTTTTCCCTATCGAGTAAACTTGATGCCGGTGTTTATTTCCTCCCTGAGTATTCTCCTCGGCTCTTCGATTTAAATATTGTTTCATCGGCGGGCAAGTAGCCGTATGCCCGCAGTTCAACGAAGGTAAATATATCTTTTCTGCCCCCATTCAGTTAATTACCCTTCGCCTACAGAAAATCGCCCCTGTTTAAATCGCTTTTGAGATGTGGATATGGTTGCACAATATGTAGCAAACGTTTCTTTTCACTTGCCTATTGGCATAACTTACTGCAGAACAGGAAACAATGCTGAGCCAAAACCAGCAATCAATAGAAAAACAAGCATCTTGGTTTTAAAAATAAGTAATTGAATAAATTTAATTTATTTAATATCTGGCTTATTTAACGCTCATTTTTATAAGAAAAAATTATAATACATATAAAAAACTTGAATATTTATTTATTTCATGTATGATTAACTCAACTAGAAAAAATCTTGTTTAGTAAATCTTCTTTAAGTATCGCAGTTTTAGTCATAATCCTTCGTTTTTTTCAGATCTTAAGCTCAATTCATTATTATTTTCAAAGTTATTATCAGTCATTTAAGATGGCTAAAAATTATTAAAATTCGATAGGTTATATTATGTCTAATACAGTTAACGGTACAGTAAAATGGTTTAACGAAACTAAAGGTTTCGGTTTCATTCAACAAGAATCTGGTCCAGATGTGTTTGCTCATTTCAGTGAAATTGCAAATTCTGGCTTTAAAACATTGTTTGAAGGTCAGCATGTATCATTCAGTATTGCGCAAGGTCAAAAAGGCCCGAATGCTGTGAATATTGTTGCTTTATAATAAGTAACATCGATAAAAAAGCACTTTGATAGTGCTTTTTTTGTTTTTAGCATTCAGACAAAGCTGCATAGAAAACTGAAAACTTCACTCTACCTTCTATGCAGTTGAATGGAAATTTAATCGCCCATATCTCCGGCTTCTGTATTGCATCCGAACATCAACTGAGGGATTAATTGCAAGTCACAGAAATTCTTCCAGTACCGAATTTAAAAAACCATGCCCCTGCGTGGTACATGCAAGACGCTGCGGATCAGTAACCATTAACTTACGTGAACGTAATGAAGTTAAAAGCTCATGCAAATTTTCTAAATTCAAACCTGTACGCTCGGCATACAGTTTGGCATCAACACCCTGATTTAACCGTAGCGCATTCATCATAAATTCAAACGGCATGTCTTCATCTTCTATGCGTTTAAACTGCAAATGCTCAGCCGGTACTTTGGCCAGATAATCCTTGGGCAAGCGGGTTTTCTGGAAACGGTACACACCATCGGGTCGAGTCACTTTGCCATGCGCCCCTGCCCCAATCGCCAGATAATCGCCAAACTGCCAGTAATTTAAATTATGCGCAGAGGGTTTTTCCTTACGCCAGGCTGAAACTTCATAGTTCACAAAACCATTGGCCTTTAGGTAGGCTTCACCCTGTTCCTGAATATCTTCCAGCACATCCTCAACGGGTAAAACCGGCTGGGTACGGAAAAATACTGTATTCGGTTCAATGGTCAATTGATACCACGACACATGCGTGGCACCATTTTCCACAGCCAGTTTTAAATCAAGCAACGCCTGTTCTAGCGTTTGTTCTGGCAAGCCATGCATCAAGTCGACATTGATACGTTCAAAGCCTGCTTCACGGGCCAAATGAATGGCATTAATCGCATCATCATTGCTGTGAATACGCCCTAATTTTTTCAGCTGATCGCTATTAAAACTCTGCACACCAATGGAAAGACGGTTGATTCCTGCTGCCAAATAACCTGCAAAGGGGTCATGCTCCACTGTTCCCGGATTGGCTTCCAGAGTAATTTCACAGCCATCTTCAAAAGGAATTAAGCTTTTTAACTGGCTAAATAGCCATTGATAACCCTTTGCAGAAATCAGTGACGGCGTGCCTCCACCAATAAACACGCTATGAATCTGACGCCCCTGGGCAAAGTCGACCTGGGTTTTAAAGTCTTCGACCAAAGCCTGTAAATATTGCTGTTCCAGATCCAAGGACAGTTTTCCATCCGGTACGGCATGCGAGTTAAAGTCACAGTACGGACACTTACGCACACACCACGGCATATGAATGTATAAAGATAAAGGAACCAGTGCAGGATTTAATTCGGCCAAGGAACAAGCTCAAAATATATAAGACAGGAAGATAAATATATTAACATGACTGCATCAGGACACTGATAAAATCTCACAAGGAATATCAGTACACTAGGAAAAACTATTGAAGAATTAAATTGTTAGAATGATGAAAATATCTGCTCAGTTATTGTTATTCATTCCCATGACCCTGGGGATTGGTATCGCGCTTACTTTTCAAACGGCTATCAACAGCCAGTTGAGAGAATATTTAAATTCACCTTTACAAGCCGCCCTTTTATCTTTTCTGGTTGGTACAATACTGCTGGCCATATTGGTGTTTTTTCAGCCGGTAGGAAAACCGGGTTTTGCCACGTTTGTGCAACTGCCATGGTATTTATGGTTGGGTGGATTTCTT
The DNA here is from genome assembly GCF_013418145.1 of Acinetobacter sp. YH12201. Taxonomy (NCBI): domain Bacteria; kingdom Pseudomonadati; phylum Pseudomonadota; class Gammaproteobacteria; order Moraxellales; family Moraxellaceae; genus Acinetobacter; species Acinetobacter sp. YH12201. The sequence goes on from NZ_VPCP01000003.1 coordinate 72,107, forward strand.
GGGGTATATGCCATTAGCCTCAGTATTTATGCTGCGCCCAAACTTGGTTTTCTCACTCTGTCCGGTTTGATTATTTTTGGTCAACTGGTCACTTCAATGATTCTGGATCATTTTGGTTTACTGGGCACAGAAAAAACACCGGTGAACTGGCAACGTCTGTTAGGTGGCGTAGTGATTTTTATTGGTGTGCTTCTCACTTTACAACGCTAACCCCTCATTATTCTAAGCACATGATGAGTAATTTTTGTGTCAAATGTCTCGTCGATTACAACGACCCGTTATGAATTAAAACAGCTCTTTCATTTGATGATTCCGATTCTGGTCACTCAATTTTCCCAGGCCGGTTTGGGACTGATTGATACCATTATGGCCGGACATCTTTCTCCGGTAGATCTTGCCGCGATTGCTGTCGGGGTAGGCTTATGGATTCCAGTCATGCTGCTGTTTAGCGGCATCATGATTGCCACCACTCCTTTGGTTGCAGAAGCCAACGGCGCACGTACGCCGGAAAAAATTGCCAGTATTGCACGGCAATCGCTGTGGATCGCGCTGATTCTGGGCATCATCGCTGCACTGATTTTACAGATCATGCCATTTTTATTGCCTGTTTTAGGCGTACCAGAAGTCTTGCTGCCCAAAGCCAGTTTGTTCCTGCATGCTATTGGTCTAGGTATGCCCGCTGTGACCATGTATGCAGCGCTGCGTGGCTATTCGGAAGCGCTGGGGCATCCACGTCCCGTGACGGCGATTAGCCTGATTGCATTAATGGTTCTGGTTCCGCTTAACTTTATTTTTATGCATGGCTGGGGACCAATTCCGGAGTTAGGTTCAGCCGGTTGTGGTTTTGCCACGGCGATTTTGCAATGGCTGATGTTTATTGCACTCGCAACCTATGTATTAAAAGCTTCGGCCTATAAAAAAACACAGCCCTTTGCCACATTTGAAAAAATCAATCCGGACTGGATCAAGCGTATTTTAAGACTCGGTTTCCCGATTGGCCTGGCCATCTTTTTTGAAGTGAGCCTGTTCAGCACGGCTGCGATTGTGCTCAGCCCCTTGGGCGAAACCTTGGTGGCCGCGCATCAGATTGCCATGTCCGTGACCTCACAATTATTTATGATTCCAATGTCACTGGCCATTGCGCTGACCATTCGTGTGGGCACCTATTATGGGGAAAAAAACTGGCAGGCAATGCATAAAGTGCAATATCTGGGTCTGGCCACCGGCACTGTTTTTGCCTTCGCTACCATGGCACTGATCTGGTTTTTCCGGCCAGAAATTGTGTCAATTTACACCTCAGATTACGAGGTCACTCAGGTCGCGCTATATCTGCTGCTGTTTGCCATGGCCTATCAGCTGATGGATGCCTGGCAAGTCAGTGCGGCAGGTTGCCTGCGAGGCATGCAGGACACCAAAGGTCCGATGTGGATCACCATGATTGCCTATTGGGTCATTGCCTTCCCGGTCGGGATTTATCTAGCGCGTTTTACCCAAATGCAGGCAGCGGGTGTCTGGGTCGGCTTGATTGTCGGTTTAAGTGTAGCCTGTATCTTGTTATTAACCCGTTTATACAAAATCAACCATCGCCTGAAAATGCCTTAAAAATTACATAGACCCATCCCTTTTCATGGGAAAAGGGATGAGATCAATACAGCATAAATAGAAAAATAATCCACAATATTTCAGTTATTTAGCCACTCAAAAACGTTCTGTTTTTTGATAATCTCACTGTAAAAGTGCAGCTTTTAACAATTTCAAGTAGGCAATATCCTGTTTAACGCCTATGATCATTAAAAACCATCTATGATGATGCTGAGGAATATCGCATGGCAAAAACGGCTAGGACCCCCGGTCGTCGCTTTATGAAACTTGCCAGTATGACGGCGAGTATTGCAACTAAAACCGTATCAAACTCGATTAAAAACTTTAATGCCGATGAAGAACAAAAAAATGCTTCGCGCACTAAACTTTTTCAGGATATCGGCATTCAGATTGCGGACACCCTGGGCGAAATGAAAGGTGCGGTGATGAAAGTAGGGCAAATTGCTTCACAATACAAAGACATCTTCCCACCAGAAGTGGCCCGTGCCATTAGCAAGTTACAGCGCCAAGCCCCAGCCATGCCTTTTGCTGAAATTAAAGCGCAAGTTGAAAAAGAACTGGGTAAACCGCTCCTGAAAATCTTTAAAAGTTTTGATGAACAGCCTTTTGCTGCTGCGTCTATTGGGCAGGTGCATAAAGCCATCTTGCCGAACGGTCAGCAGGTCGTGGTCAAAGTGCAATATCCGGGCGTGGATGAAGCCTGTGAAAGTGACCTGAAACAGGTGCGTCTGGCCTTGCGCTTAATGGGTGTACTGAAAATTGACCGCAAGTTGCAAGATCAGCTGTTTAAGGAAATTCAGGACAGTCTGGATAATGAGCTGAACTATGAGATTGAGGCGCAAAACTTAGAAGTCGCACGTACATTTCATCAAACATTAGACAATAAAATTATTATTCCTCAAGTCTATAGCGACTATTCTTCGCGTCATATTCTGACTTTAAGCCTGGAACAGGGCGAAAGCATCGAAACGGCCAGTACCTGGTCTCAAGATACCCGTAATGAACTGGGTCGCCGCCTACTCCGTGCCATTGGTCAGGAAATTTTCTATCTGAAACGTTTCCACTGTGACCCGCATCCGGGCAACTTTGCCTTTCGTGAAGATGGGACGGTGATTATTTACGACTATGGCGGTGTCAAAACCCTGTCTACTGAAATTGTCTCGAATTTCAAGACCCTGATTAATGCCGCCCGTGAAGGCAATATTACCGAAATGGAACAGAAGCTGGATGACCTGCATTCCATCACCACGCAAGGCAAGTTTCCTGAAGATCTATATCGCCAGTGGCTGGAAGTGTTGATGCGTCCGCTGATCACCCATTACGATTTTGCCGAAAACTCTGCCCATCATGATGGCGTCGAACTGCTGAAACCGTCATTAAAATATTGGGATGTGTTTAAGCCTTCACCGGATACCTTAATGGTTAACCGCACGGTTTCCGGACATTACTGGAATTTAATTCATTTAAAAGTGAATGATAACCTGAATGATTTATTTGAGGAGCTGGTGCCTCCTCGAGTCTGATCAAGCCACACCCACCCGGTTCACCCATAGTGCCCGGGTTTTATTTGACTCGATAATTGTTATGTTATAACATTTCTTTAAATTTAAAATATACGATGGAGAAATGTATGCGTCCAGATATCCACCCCGACTATCAACAGGTACTGTTCCACGATACCAATGCAGATGTCTATTTTGTTATTGGCAGCACGTTAAAACCGACTCAGACCCGTGAATATGAAGGTCAGACTTATCCTTATGTGACTCTGGATATTTCCAGTGCCTCGCATCCTTTTTATACCGGTGAACAACGTCAAACCAGCAATGAAGGCCGTGTAGCAAGCTTTAATAAACGTTTCGCACGTTTCAAACGCTCACATTAACTTCATACTGTTTTAAGATTTCAAGGTTAATCTTAAGACTTGAAAAGCCCAAGCCATCTCCTCCAGCTTGGGCTTCTTTTTTTCTGATATGACAAAAATTTTGAGCTGTTATCGACTCTGCAATAAACCCTGAAACAGGTAAAAACCGAGCGCCAACACAATAATTCCTGTAATCACGCTGGAAATGGCATAGCCTAAAGCCAGTGCAATCTGTCCATGCTTGAGCAGTTGAAAAGTTTCTAAACCAAAACTGGAAAAAGTGGTAAAGCCGCCCAAAATACCGACCATCAGAAACAGGCGTGCTTCATTTTGCAAAACAGGAAATTTCTGGCTATAGGCAAAGAAAATACCGGCAAGCAGACAGCCACAAATATTGATCCACCATGTCGTCCATGGAAATCCGCTCGTGGGTTTAAATAGCAATATCCCTGCCCCATAGCGCAAACTTGCGCCCACCGCTCCCCCTAAAGCCACCAATAGCCAATTCATATCCGTTCCATTTTTATCAAATCAAAGATCAGGACTGTGTAAATTCTGGGTCCACTATACCCTACAAATGAACTGAAATAGTAATGAAATGCTGCTCTAAAAATTGTTATAGTCGCGATGTTTTTAAACTGTTTTCTATGAATTGAGGAAATTATGGCTCAGGATTTATTGGCACAGCTTCAGGCAGGTGAAATCAAATTTGCAGACGTGATTGCATATATTGATGCCCGTTATCAGCATACCCCGACAGCATTTCAAAACGGCAAACAGGCCAATGCTGCAACCGAAAACCAAGGCAGTGCCAAAGTATTTTCTTTTGCCCAACTTAATGGTCTAGATCAGCCACAAACGCTCAGTTTATTTGCTGAACATTATGCAGCGGTATTAGCGACCCCTGAAGCCACAGACCACCAGAACATTCGCCAGTTTATGCAAAATGGCTGGGATGGCATTCAGTTTGATGGTCAGGCATTAACAGCGAAATAAGTTATTTATATATATTTTAGAATATAAAAGGCCGGCTTTAATCAAGCGGGCCTTTTACTCCTCCCTTAGAAAAAGGGAGGTCGGGAGAGATTTAGAAAATCAATAAATATCCCTTTTCATAAAAGTAATCTAAAAAAAATTAAATTAGGAAATTCTGACCCGACAACGCCACTCATCAACCGGATTCTGTTCCCATGATCGACCATGTTTCACGTGAATCCATTCTTCACCGGGTTGCAGTGCAGTAAATATAAACTGTCTTTGTCCACCCCTACCCACCATCGGCGACTGGCTTTCCACTTGATCTTGCCGATAAATTTCTTCGACTTTTAAGATGTTCTGCGGCTCGGCCACTTGCCAGATATAACCTGTAGTCGGATTCTCGGGCAACGTTAATTCCAGGGTTTGCCCCACACTCATTTCCAGCAAAGCTGGACATTGCTGCTTTAAGGAATAGACATGAGTTTTGCCATCAACCGTTGGACTCAAGCTACTACACCCCAGCATGCCCAATCCCATTATTGCGGCAAAACATAACCCTAAAGCTTTCATCAACTTACTCTTAACCCTCTTCTTAGGGAAACGAATTATCCTTTAACCCGTTCAATCCATTCAATTGAACTGACACGGAACAGTTCACACGCGCCATCACCCGTATCGGTTGGGGTTAAAGATGAAGTCCAGACCAGATTTTTGTCTTTAATTTCTACCAGCTCGCCTTTCAGACGTACCAAATCACCACGTTTGACATGTTTAATCTGTTTGGCAATTTGAGGGTTGGCAGGAATGATGTGCATATTCGACACCATCTGCATGGCCTGCTCGGCAGGAACGGGTAAGCGGTCAATCTTCCAGTTTAAATAACGGTCATATTGGTTGACCGAAATATGACGCGCAATTTCAGGTTCGGCAAACAGCCCCCAACTTACCGCATAGTCAATCGGCGAAAACTTGGCCTGTTCATCACTGGTATAGGTTTTCGAGCCTAAAATACGGAAATCCCCTTTAAAGGCTTGCAGCGTTCTGATGGACTGTTGTTTAGATACCGGAGCCAGACCTTTGGCAATATTATAGTCAACAGAGGCACTGGCACTCACTTGCAACATGCTCACTGCAAATAAAGTACTGAATAATATTGACCTGATCATCTTTATGCCCCTAACAAATTTATTGATTTCTAAATTAATTTTAAGTCAGTCACCTTAAATAACTATATGGACTTGGTAACAATATAGATATGTTCAGTCACTTTTTGTCTTATTCCCTGAACAGAAGATTGGTTAAACTAAAATGATATAAAGTAAGAAAAATTAAGTGACAATGATTTATAAATTTTACCAGCAACACATTTTTCCGCATTTGCTTAATCAGGTAATGCAAACACCCAGCCTCATGGATCAGCGTCGCGAACTGCTACTCCCCATTGCAGGCGAAGTGCTGGAAATTGGCTTTGGTACCGGGGTGAATCTGCCTTTTTATCAAAATGTCGATACGCTCTACGCACTGGAACCGAATGCCGATATTTATCAGCTGGCGATTAAACGTGTGCACGAAAGTGCCATTCATGTGCAGCACGTTCAGGCCAGTGCAGAAAAGCTGCCTTTTGCCGACAATAGTATCGATAATATCGTCAGTACCTGGACACTTTGCAGTATTGAACATCTGGATCAGGCCTTGGCAGAATTGCATCGCGTGCTCAAGCCTGGCGGAACCTTGCATCTGGTCGAACATGTACTGTCTGACCGCCCGGCACTGCAACATCTGCAAAACCTGCTGACGCCCGTTCAAAAACGCCTTGCCGATGGCTGCCATCTGAACCGCAATATTGAACAGGCCTTGCTGGATGCACATTTCAGCTTTACAGAAAAACATTATCTGGAGGCGGCTGGCATTCCAAGCATTGCCCAGCGTATGTTGTTTGCACGCGCTCAAAAACAATAGGCTTCTTTCATCAATCATTTTCAATGACTGCAAGTTTTTCAAATTGAATATTGTTTGACTTATCAAAGATCACTAATGATGTTGAATTCAAACTCGTGCCGTCATCATCACGGTGTTAATCATCAAAGTCGATGCGCACCGTTTCAAAACGTACCCGCCCTTCCCGAACGGCCTGGGCAATCGCCTGTTGCCCCTTGGTCAGGCGTGCACCGCCACTTTTAATGTCAATCAGTACCACCTCGATATCTTCGGGACTTCCTTCACCATCCCGCAGGTCGGTATAGCCATCGAAAACCACATAATCCACCGGATCGCCCAGAAATTTGGCATCACTAGGTAAATACTGAAACTGAGGCATAATCGGCGCCAACTGCTCTGCCATCTTGCCTTTTAGCACTGCACGACTGGTATTGACGCTGCGTTTTTGCGCATGGGCCAAAGCCTGCTGATGCTCCAGTTCCAATTCCGCAATGTACTGCTCATACTCTGCCTTGACGCGTCCATTACGGGTGTTGCTTAAAATCATGGTGGTGAGCACCACGCCAATACACGCACCAATCAGCATTGCCATCCAAATGGACATTCTTTTTCCTTAATTGCAAAAATTACCGCTACTTATATCTTTAGACTTTTGTCATGAGTCATCTTCATCACATCAAACAATGATATGCTAGGACTGAGCAGAATAAAATCGTTAGGGTCATGAAAACTATCTTAATTGCCAATCAAAAAGGGGGATGCGGGAAAACTGTTACCGCAATTAGTCTTGCTAGCGCTTTGGCACAAAAGGGATATAAAGTTGCACTTGCCGATGCAGATAACCAGAAATCGGCCTTGCAGTGGCTGAAACAGCGTCCGGAAAATGCAGCTCCCATTCAAAGCCTGGACTGGCGTCAGGAAAAATCGATTGGTGAGGTGCCTAAAAATATCGAATATCTGATTGTGGATGCACCTGGAGCCCTGTCTGGCGAACATGCCGAACAGCTGATCAGTGAAGCCCATGCCATTATTACGCCATTGCAGCCTTCTTTCTTTGATATAGAAAGTACCCGCCGTTTTCTGAAGCATTTAAAAGACATTAAGCGTATCCGCAAAGGCAAGGTGCAAATTTTACTGTTGGCCAACCGGATGAAAGCAAACAGTGCCAGCTCCAAAGATATTCAGGATTTCTTCCAAAAAATTGAACAGCAGCCGGTGGCCTGGATTTCCGAACGGGCGGCCTATGCCCAGCTTGCCATGCATGGACTGAGTGTTTTTGATAAAACGCAAAAAAACTATTTGTCCATGCAAGCGCAATGGCAACCGCTGTTAAATGCCATTATTGATGATCCCAGTGCCTGGTTTTAATTGCATTGAATGGCGCAGTCCAAGCTTTGGCATGGAAATGTTCAATAAATATTCATCACAACTTACCCAGCTCTCGTTTTCGGGAGCTTTTTTTTCGGTTAAGATGATCTCCGAACTTAGGAAGTAGTCAGTGAATTCAGTGCAACATTACGCGCCCACATTACAAAAGGTTTTATTATTTGGACTGTTTTTTGTCCTGATGTATTTGAGTTTTCATGTGCTCAAATATTTTATTGTACCTGTGGTTTGGGCGGCAATTATTGCCTATGTCACCTGGCCGCTGTACCAGTCGGTATTGCGCATGTGTGGACAGCGTCCTACGCTGAGCGCCACAGTAATGATTCTTTCTGTCGTTTTAGTCCTGGGTTTACCGATTATTTTTGCGATCTTCATGTTGCAACATGAAGGCCGAAACCTGTATTACGAATTACAAAAACAGGTCTTTTCCGGTCACCTGAACGTTCCTGACTTTATCCGGCAGTTACCTTTTATTGGCAAAGAAATTTCACGTACCTTAAGAGAGATTAATCAGGACCCGAACAGCATTATCCAGTCCGTCTCGATCTGGATTCAAGGTCATTTAAATTACGGAAAAGCGGTACTGAACGAAGTCAGCAAGAACATGATCAAGCTCTGCTTTGCTGTGCTGTCGTTATTTTTCTTCTACCGTGATGGTCACACCATTTTACATCAGGTCAGCAAAGCTCTGGAAATGGTGATTGGTCCGCGTATCCACCATTACCTGGACACGATTTCAGAAACCACACGTGCCGTAGTTTACGGTGTAGGACTGACTGCCATTGCCCAATCGGTTCTGGCAGGCATCAGCTATTTTGTAGCCGATGTGCCTAACCCGATGGTGCTGACCATTATTACCTTCCTGCTGGCACTGATTCCTTTTGGACCTCCGGTTGCCTATACCTCTGTTTCGCTATGGTTATTTTCTCAGGGACACACCATTGAAGCGATCGGGGTAATGGTATGGGGCGTATGTGTTGTCAGTACCGCAGATAACGTGATCCGTCCACTGGTGATTTCAGGGGCTACCCAGATTCCGTTCTTGCTGATTATGTTTGGCGTGCTGGGTGGGCTGGCCAGCTTCGGCATGGTGGGATTGTTTGTCGGTCCGGTCATACTGGCGGTATTACTGGCGATCTGGCGGGAATGGCTGCATGAAACCAATGAAACTGAAGGCTTAATGATGCCTAAGGCCACCCTTGCCCATGATATTGATGATGAAACCCATCATCCTGATTAAGCTGAAAAGTCCAGGTTAAGAAACTTATACATTCCACTACTTAAATCACGTGGTCTTGCATCCACGACTTTGTTTCAATGGTGCCAATTATAAAAAAGTCAGGATGCTTCCAGTCATGAAAATACCATTTAAACCCCTTGCAATTGCCACCCTGGGGGCAATATTTTTGGCTGGTTGCGCCAGCCCCCAGCCTATAGATGAACATAAAGCGCAACATGTCACGGTCAATGCCGTCACTGCACAAGGCATAGGCAATAAAATCGGGACAGTAGAATTACTCGATAGCCCTTCTGGTCTGGTCATCAATACCGATTTACGTGATCTGCCACCCGGCCCTCACGGCTTCCATATTCATGAAAAAGGTTTGTGTGGCCCGGCAGAAAAAGATGGCAAAATGGGCGCTGCCCTTGCCGCTGGCGGTCATTTCAACCCCAACCAGGCGCCACATCACGGTACACCCCTCACCGGACATCTGGGAGATTTACCCCTCATTACAGTGGATGCTTCAGGAAAATCTCAGGAAAAACTGGTGGCCCCGCGTTTAAAACTGGCCGATGTTCAAGGCCTGGCGATTATGGTGCATGCGGGTGGTGACAACTATGCCGATGAGCCCAAAGCTTTAGGCGGTGGTGGAGACCGGATTGCCTGTGGTGTGATTCAATAATTTGTCCATAAAACCATAAAATAAAAAAGCAGGCAGAGTGCCTGCTTTTTTATGATGACCTCACAATCAGAGATCGTATCGAGTCACGGGGTGAATAACTTCACAGCTCTACGGATAAAGCAGGCTATATTCACACTAATCGAGCTTTAGAAAAAGCCTGAACTGGCTGAAAGACCGGTTTCAACACGTGATTATAAGCATTTGATAAGTTATTAAAATATATCGAGCTTTTATTCACCATTGCGGCAATATTCGGTACACTCAGGGTTCATTCTCATAGATTTAAGCATGACCATGAATATTCAAACTTTACGTGTTGTCGGTCTTTTAGAAGGACTTTCCTTTCTCCTGCTTTTGTTTATCGCCATGCCAATGAAATATATGCTGGATAATCCAATTCTGGTGAAATATGTCGGTATGGGACACGGCGTACTGTTTATCCTGTTTTTAATTGTTTTGTTTGTTGTGTGCGAAAAACAGAAATGGTCGCTTCAGATGTTTATTTTGGGGTTGATTGCATCCATTTTACCGTTTGGCACTTTTGTTTTCGATCGCAAGTTAAAGGCTGTTGCGCAGCCGATTGCCGAGTCCAAGCTATAGTTTCTGATTAAAGGGCTATGTCCTTTTTCAGCAAATAATAATATTCCCTCTCCTTCTAGGAGAGGGTTAGGGAGAGGTCATTTTACAATCTAAATACACCCTCATCCCTTGAGGAATATATTCCTCATCTCCTATTAAGAAGAGAGAACAAATAGAGTGGCTAAAACTGTCCCTGCTTCACCCGTTCTTTTAAAATCTGCTTGAGCATCGCTCGCGGAAAACTGAACCACAGTGCAATTAAAATAAAACACGCCACGCTATAGGCCAAATAGTGGTAGTGTTCATACATCACCCGAACCAATTCAATAATGATAAAAAAACTGAACATCAACAGCATCGAAACGGCTGCTGCCACTGTACCTTTGGATACTTCCGATGACATCAGCGCAAAACGGTACAGCACCGAAAAGCTGATCCCTTCACCAAAGCTGATGAGCGTCATGCCTGCAATGAGGCACCAGATCAGATAATTTGGCCAAATCACCCCAACCAGTAAAATTACGGTGCCGAGCAGCATAATCGGCAAGCCCATCAGCACCGATCTGCCCAAAGCCAGTTTGTCGATAATTTTAATCAGCACCACATTACCGACAATCAATCCGCCCAATACCGGAAATTGTGCCAAACCATATTGCATGCTGCTAAAACCCAGTTCTTCCACCAGCATGACCGGTGACAGTGCAATCCAGAGCATCAACGGCATACTGACCATCGGCAAGGCCAAGGTCATGGCCAGAAAACGTCTGTTTTTATAAACCTGTTTAAAGTCATCCAGAATATAACCGAATGGCTGTTTTGGTAGGCTGACTTTGTTCTCGGGCATTTTGGCTTTCAGTCCAAACCAGCTTAAAAAGGCTAATGACGCGATGCCTATAAAGCCCCAATGCCATGACACATGGTCAATCAGGAATGCACCCACCACTGGCCCAAGTAATGGTGCAAGCAGGGAAATGTTTGCCATCAGTGCCATGACTTTAATCGCGTCACGTTCTGCAAAAGTTTCCTGAATAGCAGCATAACCGACGGCAGAAATGACGGTTAAACCTATGCCTTGTAAAAAGCGCAGCGCCAAAAAGCTTTCAATATTTTTCGTTAATAAAATCAGCAAGCAGCACAGTACAAAGAACAGTACGCCTGCAAGCAGCACTTTTTTACGTCCCAAACGGTCGGACAATGGGCCGAGCAACCAGGCCACACATGCCCCACCCAGCAGGTAAAACGACATGGAAGATGGTGCCCATGAACTGCTGACGCCAAAGTCTTTGGTAATGGCGAGCATGGCAGGCTGCACCAGGTCGTTGCCGATATAGACGGAAAATTCAAACAGCACCAAGGCCAATGGAAACATCAGCGTGGCACGGTTTAAGGTTGCGGTTTGAACGTTTTGCATTGTTTTTCTACATGTATTTTAGGCTTGTAGGGCTACGCACTATTTTTAGGGAGAGAAGCGTCAGCCCAATGCCAAGCATTGAGTGTTTAAATTAAAGTTTGGGAAATGCACTTGCTTATAAGTGACTTAAAACACCGTATTCACAAGGTATTTAAATAAAAAAATTCGTGAGAATAGTTGATCTCAAACAACTACACCTACTGGGTTGAGTAGGTGTAGTTTAGCAAAGACAGGTTAAATCGTCGATTAAGCTTTAAAATTCAGCTAAGATTTTGTTTTACTTTCAGAGATTCTGCCAAAACTTTATTTGCTTCGGCTATTAACTTGACTTGTTCAATTGAAACATCATTGGAATTTTTAGTATTTGATGAGTAATTATAAAGTTCCTGTCCGAAGAAGCGATCCGCTAGACTTTTACGTAACTCAAGTCGATCTTCATCTTTAAACTCACGTGCATATAAAGGGAATGAAGCGAGTTCAGTACCTAGTATTTTCGCTTTATAGGCTACTTTTCGATGTTTAGAAGATTCTCTTGTTAAATACCAAGCAGGGGTGGTTAAACTAAAAAGCATCAATGTTTTTAACAGACTATCCCAGCCAAAAGGAATATGAATATAAGAGCTATCTCTTAAATGATTCCAATTTTGAATTGATAAATTTAGGAATCCTACTAGTAGAAATGCACCTATTATAGCGAAAATTAATAATGCCCAATTTCTATATTTATCAGCTAATCCTATTTCATCATCATAAATTTCATTATAAAGTTTCTTAATACGAAAATTACTATCTTCATCAATTATCTGATTGTAAGCTTCATTCTTACTTTTTAAATCTTGAATTATTTTATTTGCTTCATTTTGAGCTCTAATTACAACCGCATTAGTTTGTTCAATATTTTTTCTTTGATTATTTAACTCCTCAAACTTAGAATTTAAATCTTGGAATTTATTTTCTATATTTAACGAATAACTTATGAAACTTAATTTTTTCTGAATTTCCTTTTCAGCTTCCTCTTCTTCTTCTTTCCAGGATATTGAAGGTGTCTCAGATACTTTTTGAAGTTCATCTAATATGTTTCTAGAAAATATATCTATCTTATCTAAATATTTCTGGTCATTTTTGCTGGAATATAATTTTAAATAATTGAGTAAACTCTCTAAGTTTTCACTTTTTAAAGGAAAAAAATATTTCCAATCGTTATCTATATTATTAAATAATTTTAATAGCCCATGTAGACTTGGATATTTAGAAAAATCATTTACGAAAAGTTCATTTTCCAATTTATTTAAATATAAATACACATTTTCAATTATTCTTGAAATTTTTTTAATTTCTTCCATATTTCCCCAAACGCAAAAAAGCGCATCAATCGATACGCTTTTTATGAAGCAAAACAGCCTAATTTTCAACCATAAATCAAAGATTTATTAAGGGCATTTCGCTTTCTGAAAAGACTTGGTATTTTTCCCACGCAGGCATTGATACGACTTCTCTGTATCCACCTTCTTCCAGTCCCCATCCACCAATTTAAAACTATACACCGTACGCATTGAACGAACTGAATCATCCATTAAACCGGTTTCGGTCACTTTGACCTGTGCAGCAGTTGGTGACTCTACACTGTTAAAAAACTGACGAATCTCCACTGTTGCCGAACCCTTACGCAAATCAGGTCTTTCTTTTAACACTTGTTGCAAAGGCGTATCGGACGAACCAATATTCACTTTAGAGGCCAATTTTTTAGTTGTTGCACAACCCGTCGTGATTAAGCCCAAACAAATTATAGAGGTCGATAATAAACGTAACATTGGGAAATCTCCCCCATAAAAAAAAGACATTGCATCTATGATGCCATGCCTTTTTTTCGTACTCGATAACAGTTATGTAGTCATCGGCGCATAGAACTTACAGGTTAAATATTAAAGATCGAACAGTTTACCCGGGTTCATAATGCCGTTTGGATCGAATACCTGTTTCAAGGCTTTCATGTAGCCAATTTCTTCTTCAGAACGGGTGTAGTTGAGGTAAGGTTTTTTAGTCATACCAACACCGTGTTCCGCAGAAATCGAACCGTCATATTTTTTCACGGTATCGAATACATATTTATTCACTACCTGACATTTGGCAAAGAATTCATCTTTAGACAGGTTCTCTGGTTTCAAGATGTTCAAGTGCAAGTTACCGTCACCAATATGACCGAACCAGCAAATTTCAAAGTCAGGGTAATTATCCGCAACAATCGCATCAATTTCTTTAATAAATGCAGGAACATGCGTAATGAGTACGGAAATGTCATTTTTGTATGGTGTGAATGGTGCGATTGATTCAGAGATATCTTCACGCAAACGCCATAAGCTGTGTAGCTGTTCCAGGCTCTGGCTCATTACGCCATCCAGCACCCAACCCTGTTCCATGCAATGCTCAAAAATTTCCATCGCCTTGTCCATGATTGGCTCAAATGGCGCTTCAAATTCAAGCAATACATAGAATGGACATTCCGTTTCAAACGGACGTTGTACATGACCATGATCCAGCACTTTTTGCATCGCAAGTTCACCAAAGAACTCAAATGCAGTTAAATCAATTTTTGCCTGGAATGCGTGAAGTACAGGCATCACGGCTTCAAAGTCAGGTACACCCAGTATCATCACTTGCAGGTCTTGCGGTTGACGCTCCAGCTTGATTTCAGCTTCAGTCACCAGACCAAGCGTACCTTCACCACCAATGAACAAATGTTGTAATGCATAACCGGTCGCATTCTTGATCATGCCCTTGTTCAGACGCAGGATATCACCCTTACCGGTCACAACGGTCAGACCCAGCACCCAGTTACGGGTCATGCCGTATTTAATCACTTTAATACCGCCGGCATTGGTGCCGATGTTACCGCCAATTTGCGATGAACCTGAAGACGCGAAATCCACCGGATAATACATGCCCTGTTCTTCGGCATAGTTTTGTAACTGTTCAGTCACCACACCCGCTTGTACACGCACCATACGGTCTGCCGGGAAGAATTCCAGAATCTGGTTCATCTTGTCCATGCTGACCACAATTTCACCGTTGGCTGCTACTGCACCGGCCGATAAACCGGTACGCCCGCCCGACGGTGTGATGGCAATATTGTGTTCATTGGCAAATTTAACAATCGCCTGCACCTGTTCCGTACTTGATGGAAAAACAATGACTGATGGGTTTGGATCGAAATGCTTGGTGTAGTCTTTGCCCCAGGCATCGAGACTAGCAGCATCAGTTTTAATGCGGTTTTCACCCACAATGGCTGTCAATTGGGTTAATAACTCAGGTGTTAAAGCGACTGGAGCATTCATCGTTTGCAGACCTAGCAAGAAATATACAAGTGGTGGACGGTCTATAGAGCATTCTTTGCAAAGAGATTTACAAAAAAATCATGTCTTAGACTGGGTGTGAGCATAAAATCAACAATATAACTGTGATCGATTTCACTACTCGACATTATAAGACATTTTTTACTGAAACCTGGTGAAAATAAGCATTTTGACAATCTAGGCTTAAAAATTACAGCTTTAGTTAGACCAAAATCTGTAGTTCCTGGCATATGTATGGCAAAAATACCTATAGTCTCCGTCATAAAGGAAATGTATATAGACCCTTCTCGTATGTTATCATATCGCGACTAAATTTGGCCTTTGTAGCGGAGCCGTAATGAGCCAACATCTTTCACTGCCTAAAGATAAAATTCGTTTCTTGTTGTTAGAAGGCGTTCATCAAAACGCAATCGACACTTTAAATGCTGCTGGATACACCAACATCGATTACCGTAAAACTGCGCTTGAGGGTGAAGCGTTGAAAGAAGCGGTAAAAGATGCCCACTTCATTGGTATTCGTTCACGTACTCAACTGACTGAAGAAGTATTCGAAGCAGCCAACAAGCTGATCGCTGTTGGCTGTTTTTGTATCGGTACCAACCAGGTGAACCTGGATGCAGCAATGCGTCGCGGTATTCCAGTATTTAACGCACCATATTCAAATACCCGTTCAGTAGCTGAACTGGTACTTGCTGAAGCTATTTTATTGCTTCGTGGCGTACCTGCTAAATCTGCTTCTACTCACCGTGGTGGCTGGAACAAGTCTGCAGTAGGTTCGTATGAAACTCGTGGTAAAACTTTAGGTATTGTCGGTTACGGCTCAATCGGTTCTCAACTTTCAGTTCTTGCTGAAAGCATGGGTATGAATGTCATTTATTATGACGCAGTAACCAAACTTCCTATGGGTAACGCACGCCAGGTCGGTACGATGGGCGAGTTGCTTGCAAATGCTGACGTAGTATCTCTACACGTTCCAGACGTTCCATCTACGCGTAACTTCATGGGCAAAGAACAGTTTGCTCAAATGAAAGAAGGTTCAATCTTCATCAATGCTGCACGTGGTACATGTGTAGTGATTGAAGACCTTGCGGATGCCATCAAAGCTGGTCACATTGCAGGTGCTGCAGTTGACGTATTCCCTAAAGAGCCTAAAGCCAACGGTGAAGAATTTGTTTCTCCACTTCGTGGCCTGGACAACGTGATCTTGACACCTCACGTGGGCGGTTCAACCATGGAAGCGCAAGCGAACATCGGTTTAGAGGTTGCAGAGAAATTTGTTGCTTACTCAGATAAAGGTATGACCTTGTCTGCGGTGAACTTCCCTGAAATCGCGTTGCCATTGACTGAAGGTAAACACCGTTTACTGCACATTCATAAAAACATTCCAGGCGTGCTGTCTAAAATCAACAACCTGTTTGCTGAACACGGCATCAACATCTCTGGTCAGTCTTTAATGACTAAAGGTGATGTCGGTTACCTGGTGATGGACGTTGATGCAACTGCGTCTAAAGAAGCACTCGATACGCTTCACGAAGTTGAAGGCACAATCCGCGTTCGCGTATTGTTCTAATTCAATTTTATTTAAAAAACCACAGCATTCATGCTGTGGTTTTTTATTTTTCCAGATTTTTAAAATCTGGCGTTTTGCCTATCTCATGCTGTACGAACAATCAGATCGAATTAAGTGTCAGCCAATTTTCAAAATTGCCCCTGCTGTACAGACCGTACTGATCATGCTCATTACCCTGATTAGAAAGCCAGGAACCAAACTGCAAAACCATTAAAAAATGGATTATTTAAATTCAAATTCATAAAACCATCCTGCATCTACCGATTATTTTAAATTTAAAGTTTTGAATTTTAAATTATGAATTTAAATTTTCCTCCAGTAAAAACTTAAAAATTCAGCATGAACCGCTATACTGTGCGCACCCATAACATGGTTAATTAACTTGACCATCCAACTGCGTGTCTCATGCCAAATTCTCAACTTATTGCCGTAGTGTTCATGGTTCTGTCCATGATCTCCTATCAAATTAGTGCATCTTTCGCCAAACAGCTGTTCATGGTGCTCGATCCCCTGACCGTGACGATTTTGCGCTTGTGTTTTGCCGCGGTGATTGTCTGCATCATGTTTCGTTCATGGCACATCTTAAAGCGTCTGTCTTTTTTGAAATGGCGTGACTTATTGTGCTATAGCGCAGCACTTGGGTTCATGAATATCCTGTTCTACATGTCCTTGGGCAAGCTGCCTCAAGGCATTGCGGTGGGTCTGGAATTCATCGGCCCTTTAGGACTGGCCCTGCTGTCGATTAAGCAGCGTAGTGATTATCTTTGGGTCGGACTGGCCATTTTAGGCATTGCCCTGATGGTGCCTTGGGGACAGGCTCAAAGTGAACAATTTTCGCTGATCGGTGCTGCATGTGCCTTGGCAGCGGGGCTGTGCTGGGCTTTTTATATTTATTTTGGTCAAAAGGTGGTGCAGCAGAATATTGGTATGCATGCCTTAACCATTGCCATCAGTTTGTCTGCTCTCAGCCTGTTACCGATTGGCTTATACAACAATGCTGCTGCATTGATTGAAACCCAGTACTGGGGCAAAGCCCTGGCAATCGCAATACTGGCCACTGCCATTCCTTATGCGCTTGATCTGCAAGCGTTGAAGCATTTAAGCAAACTGAGTTATGGCACCTTATCCAGCCTTTCTCCTGCTCTGGCTGCACTCACGGGACTGCTTTTGCTTGGAGAAAAAATAGGATGGCTACAGTGGATTGCCCTGCTGTGTGTCATGCTGGCATCGGTTGGCGTGACATTTAGAGCCAGTAAAACACCAAATCCTCAAAGCTCATAATCAGAAAACCTGGTAAAAAAGACGGCTACACGCCGTCTTTTTGTTTATATCGCTTTAAGTCAGACTGTCTTTATCTGCCTTTTTATACTTTTTATATTCAGCCAAATATTTCTTGGCTAGGCTTATCTTTTGCTGGTCTTCCAGAATTTTACCCGCCTGCTGGAAAAAACCATGCTCTTCCTCTTTTAAATGATGATGCACCTTTTCAGAAAGTTTCTTGGCTATCGCCAACCAACCATGATTGCTAAAATCGGTTTCGGTCAATTGCTCAAGTAATTCATCAATTTCATGGTGTTCCGCCAGGGCATGACGGGTAATACTCAGGCCAGAATCGGTCATCATTAAAGGAATATATAAATAACGATCCTCCGCAACGGCATGAGCAAACAGTTCATTTTTAAGCAGTTCAAACAGCTCACGACGTTCTTGGCTATTCCCCGAGGTCTGGATTAATTTTTCAGAAAGTTCTCTCTGGATTTCATGGCTTGCACGTAAAGCTTCGAAAATATTCATCTACACCACCCTTTTATTTGCTACAGCCGCTACACATTCAAAAGACTGCTTATCATTATTTTGAAGACATTCTGCTCATGATCTTAAAAGCGAATGACGCACATGTGGGTGACGAGATGAAGCAATTTGTATAAAAAATTTTAATATCGGGAATGATTTACGGAAAAAAGGTCTGATATCCCAAACGAACAATCAGGATGCTGACTAAAATTAAAAACAGAATACGGATAAAACCGCTGCCGTATTTCAAGGCAGCTCGCACACCGACTATTGAACCGACTACATTGGCGGCAGCCATCATCAGCCCCAAGCCAAACAGGACATGCCCCGTAGGGGCGAAAAAGCTCAGTGCCGCCAGATTGGTGGTTAAATTGGCCACCTTGGACAATGCCGAAGCATGCAAAAAGTCCGCTTGCAGATAACGGATAAAAAAGAAGATAAAAAAACTGCCGGTGCCCGGACCAAAAATGCCGTCATAAAAACCAATCACGAGGCTACCCGCAGCGGCCAGCAGCAAGATTTTCGGTGTCAGTTCCTGCCGTACATGCACTTGCCCAAACTGCTTTTTCATAAAGGTATAGATGGCAATCACAATCAGCATCACCAGCACAAAAGGACGCAGCACCTCTTTGGGAATCATGCTGACACAGGCCGCCCCGGCAAAAGAGCTGACAAAAGCACAGCTGGCTATAACCGCCAGCAGCTTCCAGCGCAGTTTGACCTGACGCACAAATGAATAGGCCGCCGATGCAGTACCGCAAATCGAGGACAGTTTGTTGGTGCCAAACACCGTCGCTGGCGACAGTTGCGGC
This sequence comes from Acinetobacter sp. YH12201, assembly GCF_013418145.1. Lineage (NCBI taxonomy): Bacteria > Pseudomonadati > Pseudomonadota > Gammaproteobacteria > Moraxellales > Moraxellaceae > Acinetobacter > Acinetobacter sp. YH12201. Next base: position 91,295 of record NZ_VPCP01000003.1, read on the forward strand.
ATGGCATTCATAATGGCCGGAATTTGAATCAACCCGCCACCTCCTACTGCTGCATCAATCGCACCGGCAAAAAATGCAAAAAACAGAAGGCTTAAGACAATTTCAATTTCCATACATTTCTTTCAACAATTATTCGAGATTTAACACGCGTTTCGGAACCAGACGCTTACGGTCGGTAATTTCAGCCAGGCCTAAACATTTTTCGCCATCAAACACCAGCACCTGCGCTTCCGCGGCATGTTCAATATTGCTTTCCATACCACGGCTAAAATATTCTGCACGTCCTTCAGGCGCCTGAACTTTAGGAAAATGATCGACCGGTGCATAGGCTGGCAGCAACAAAGCCTCTCGCTGCTGTTCAGTCAGACTCTCCAGATATTCGATCGTATATTCAGGAATCAGGTCAAAATGACCGGTTTTAATCCGGTGCAAATAAGTCAGATGACCATATGTACCCAAGGCTTGGGCAATATCTTCGCCCAATACACGAATGTAGGTGCCTTTAGAACAGGTCACATCAAGGGTAATACTATTTTCAGTAAAAGAAAGTAATTCGATGGCATAAATATGAATCGGACGGGCTTCCCGTTCAATTTCTATCCCTTTACGCGCCAATTCATACAGCGGACGACCTTCTTTTTTCAGTGCCGAATACATCGGTGGCACTTGCTGAATATCGCCGACAAATTTTTCCAGAACCTGCTTTATCTGATCTTCCGTCAATGCAGGCACAGCCTGTTCCAGCAGCACCTCACCTTCGACATCACCGGTGGTGGTGCTGTGCCCCAAATGAATCGTGGTCTGGTAACGCTTGGTCGAATCGAGTAAATAATGGGAAAATTTGGTGGCCTCACCCAAACAGATGGGCAGTAAGCCTGAAGCCAGTGGATCCAGCGCTCCGGTATGTCCGGCCTTTTCTGCCCGATAGAGCCAGCGCACTTTTTGCAAGGCCGCATTTGAACTGATACCTAGAGGCTTATTCAGTAAAAATACGCCGCTGATATGACGGCGCTGAATTTTAGGTGAAGTCTTTTTCATAGTGAAAATCAATCAAGTTCAAACGGCTGCTATGTTAGCAACCGCTTGTCATTTTTTACAACTTTTCTACGTTTTATTCAGTTTTTTATGGCAAATTGAGTTCAATTTTAGAACCTTAATAAACAGAAAAAGAAGGTTGCATAGGAAATGCATAAACATCATAAATTATGGATTATTTTGGTGGTCATTTTGGTATGTCTAGGCGTGCTGTTATTTTGGCTCGCCCCTTCCCAGTCCACCGCAGAACGAACTGATGCCGTTCAAAACCTTAATGCACCACCTCCTACCTTAACCTCATCAATGCCTGCCCCCACAGACCAAAGTCGGGATTTCATCAGTCCTAGCCAGCAAGACACCGAAGTGAACTGTCAGTTAAGCCTGGACAATGCCAATCGCTTGATTGTGAATGAACAGACCCGCAACTGTTTTGAATATTTCATTACCCAGTATGGCGAAAAAGATCTCAAGCAAATCAAACATGATTTCAAAGCCTATATCCAGCAAAACTATAAAGAACCCGCTTTAGGACAAATTATTGATTTGTGGAACCGCTATATCAATTACCGGGAAAAACTGGGCGAGTTGCAGCCACCCAATATCGACAAGGAAGATCCCAAATATTATCAAAGCATTTTTGCCCATATGAAAAACCTGCGTAAACAGCTGTTCTCTGACTACGAAATTGAAGGCTTATTTGGCACTGAAGATACCTATCATGAATACACGCTCAACCGCATGACCGTTCTGGCAAACAAGAGCTTAACCGAAGCACAAAAAGCACAAAAATTAAAAGATCTTTTCAACCAGTTACCTGAAGACTGGAAAGAAAATCTCGAACAGCTCAATAAATTGGAAGACCTGCGTAAACTCACCGCGGATATTAAAGCGCGTGGCGGTTCAGCCGAAGATATTCATCAGATGCGCATGAATCTGGTCGGTCCTGAGGCGACGCAACGTCTAGAAGCCCTAGATAAGCAACGCAATGACTGGAAAGACAAGGTCAATCAGTATCTGGCTGAAAGGGACAGCATCATGAAAAGCGGCATGAGTGACGAGGCCAAGCAGCAAGCCGTACAAAAATTACGGACTCAGCACTTTAATAAACCCCAAGAACAACTACGAGTAGGGACTTTTGAAATCATCCATGATCAGGGAGGAAAATTACCATATACCGAGTAGCCTTAATGTCGTCTGATAAGGAGATGGGATGGATCCACTTATGGATGTACTGATATGAATAAAAACAAAAGGATGAAAGGGAAAAGTTAATGAAAACTTTAAAAAGTAAAAAAGCGCTAACGCTTGCTGTCATGATGACCCTCGTATGCGGTCTTACAGCTGAAACACAGGCAGCAAAAGGAATTTTGCAGATTCAAGAAACAGTCAAATCCGACTATGCCAAGACCCGGTATCCGATTGTCATGACCCATGGCTGGTTGGGCTGGTCACGCATCGGCGATGACAGTTTCAATATTGATTACTGGTATCAAATTTTGCCGGATATGGCACGCAATGGTTCGACTGTTTTTGCCGCACAGCTCTCCCCTGCCAATACCACCGAGTTCCGTGGTGAACAGCTGATTGCTCAAGTCGAAGAAGTGCTCGCAATTACGGGAAAAGATAAAGTGAACCTGATTGGTCACAGTCATGGCGGTCCAACTGTACAGTATGTCGCAGCCGTAGAACCGCAATATGTGGCATCAGTCACGGGCGTGGGCGGAACCTATCGTGGTTCTAAGGTCGCCGATGATATTCAGAGCAATAGCATTAGCCGCACTGCCTTCAATATTCTGGGACAATACATCATTGGGCCACTGATGACCTGGGCTCAAGCCAATCCGGACATTCCGGTAAGCTTTGATGCTTCAATGAAGTCTCTGACTGAAGTGGAATCGGCAAACTTTAATAAACGCTTCCCCACTGATGCTTTGGCTTCAGACTGTAACCAGAGCGGTGCAAAAGTCGATAAGGACATTTACTACTATTCCTGGGGCGGTACAGCTCAAACCACCAACCTGCTGGACATTGATAGCATCTTGATGCAGCTCGGTCCGCTGTCTTATGGCAACAAAGACAATGATGGCATGGTGGCGCGTTGCAGTTCTCATATCGGTCTAGTCATTCGTGACAACTACAACCTGAACCATACCGATCTGGCCAATATGATGTTTGGCCTCAAAGGCCTGTTTGCACCTGACCCGGTGGCCCTGTTTAGACAGCATGCCAACCGTTTAAAGTTACAAGGTTTATAATAACCAGCACATCCGGGATATTTTCCCTGATGTGCGCCTGGTTTAAAAATATTTTGTTACATCTATATATTTCACTGATCGAGAACTTATCGTTATTTCATTCTGCCTTATTCAATAATTAATATGACAATCTAAATTGTCTAAAAATAAAATCATCAAGAAAATATAAAAAATGAGGATTTTTTATGAAATATGGACTATTACTCGCCGGTCTAGTCACCAGCACGCTATTAGGTACGGCTCAGGCATCCAACACCTCACAGGTGACAGCGAAAGCGGTCTCAACCTATGCAAAAACCAAATACCCGATTGTTTTTAGTCATGGTATGGCAGGTTTCATTACCGTAGGTACAGACCAGTTTGGTCTTGATTACTGGTATCAGATTTTGCCCGACTTGGCACGAAACGGTGCCAATGTCTGGGCCACCCGTGTATCGCCATTTAATTCATCTGAAATTCGTGGCGAGCAACTGGTACAGCAAGTCGAAGAGATTCTGGCATTAACCGGCGCAGAAAAAGTCAATCTGATTGGTCACTCGCATGGTGGCCCAACAATTCGCTATGTGGGCGGAGCATTGCCAGACAAAGTTGCTTCCATGACAGGTGTAGGTGCGCCACATAAAGGCTCGCCTGTGGCAGACCTGATTTTATCTGCTGAAGGCACAGCGATCGAAGGCCCACTGGTAGGGGTCATCAATTTTGTTTCCAAAGCCATTACCTGGGCACAAGGGCTTGACCCGCAAAGCTTCCCACATGATTCACTTGCAGGCGGAACAAGCTTAACCCTTGCAGGCTCTGCACAGTTTAATGCCAAGTTCCCTATCGGCATGCCAAGCACAGCTTGTGGCGAAGGCAAGTTACTCGACCAGGGCATTTATAACTATTCCTTTACCTGTGTCGGGACAGTAACCAATTTGCTGGACCCTGATGGTGCCTTAAAAGTCACCAGTTTGCTGATTGATGGGGGCAAAGAAAATGATGGCCTGGTGTCGCGTTGCAGTGCCAAGTTTGGTAAAACCATCGTAAGCGTCCGCTGAATCCCATACCAATTTTTAATTCGATTCAGGTTTCCAGCAGTGCGGCAGCAATTCTTCAATTTGGGTCACTTTGTGTGTCGGCAGCTTTTTCAGCACATCACTTAAATAGGCA
>NZ_VPCP01000040.1:0-19993 GCF_013418145.1 Acinetobacter sp. YH12201
TTTTATGATAACTTTACTGTTAAAAGAAGTCTAGACAACCTTGTTTTATGCTTGGATATAAGGCTTATTTTAAAATAATAGTAGTGAAGATTTTCTAAAATTAACATAATACACCTTATACGAAATGAGTTATAATTATCCTTATAATTCAACGCTGTAGTTCCTAGTTGATAGCCCGAGTTTCCATGACCGGGCTTTTTTTATGATTTTTCACGTTCCACGCCTAATATTTGATCAATGTTCCACGGTTTTAATAAGCCCAGGTGAACAATCAAGCATTAATCATCATTCAAAACTGCTTTCAGTACTCGACCAAATAGACCGCGTTTTTTAGGTTCTGGTGTTATCGTAGATGTTTGCTGAATAGGTTTATTTTCTATTGGGGTAACTTGTTCTGGTTGTACAGTTTCTTGTAAGTCTGTAGTTGTACGGATTTGTTCATTTGTACTGTAAGCCTGACTGTCAGGCTGAATATTTTTAGGTGTATAGCCAAGTGCTAATGTTAGATTGTCAATTTTATCTTTAAGTTGCTCAATCTCTTTGTACATACGTCTTTCACGTTCTTCAGAAACTGACTTATCGTGCCGTAATTCTTCGATTAGTTGCTTGTACAGTTCTATTGTAGTGCTGTCAGTTTGCGTACTGTCAGGCTGACTGTAAGCCTTACTGTCAGGTGTGCCGTAAACACGTTGCATTTCACTAAAATCAATGACTTTTCGATTCTTAGCATCAATTTCATAACTGATAGAACCATTCTTCATACGATCATAGATTGATGTACGAGCAATTCCATACTTTTTAGCTAACTCAGCAACGGTAAATTTAGGCATTGTTATTTGATTGGTTTTATAGCTATGAATAATGATTCATCATAGCTGATTTTTTCATTTATAAATTACGTGTAATTCACCATATTGAGTTTGAATCTTCTGGGAATTTCTAAACTGGAAACAAGTTTGGATTGCCGGGATCTGCGAAAAAGGTTGTTTAGGAATGTAATTTTTGCATAGATCTGGCGATAACATTTGCAGACCAAGACCTTTAAGCCTAGCTTCTATCATTCTGTAATTTAATGCTTTCTCGATTCCAGATTCGACCATTGTTTGGCTCAGAAGGCCGAAAGTTAGACCTGTGATAGTAACTATTGCCCAGCCGATAGCTAATTTTTTTAGAAAGCTTAACTTCAGTTCCTTCTTTTCTTCTAAAACATGATCTTGATATGCTTTTTCACGCTGTTGGTATAGTTCAGCGGATCTTTGTGCTGTCGCTTGTAATTCAGTGCTGATCTCTTTCACTGTTTTAAGATCAGCATTATATGTTGTGATAATTTGATTATGAAAAGCAGTGGAGTTTTCTTTCAACCGTTGTTCTGCTTTATTAAAAGTAGAATCTAATTTATTAAATGTAGAGCTAGCAAGCTTTTCAGCGGTATCTTTCGCACTTACTTCTATTTCAGATTTCAATTGATCTGAAATTTGTTGAGTAAGTTTCGATGACACTTGGTTAATAATTTCTTCTGAAATTCGATTCGAGACAATGTCCGAAAAATTGTCTGAAATTGTACTCACTTGATTTTTTAAAATTTCGACTTGCTGAATTGCGATGTTGGTCGCAGCACGCATATTTTTCTGATAACGCTGACTATTATTTTCTAAATGTTCAGTAAGCTGCCGAGCATGTGCATCAGCATTTCTAATATGTGTGGTCGTCTGTTCGATATTTAGATGTGATGCTTGCAGACGGACTGTTTCAAGTGCTTTTTGAGCAACTGAAATTTGCTGAACAACACTATTTAACTGCTTACTGACGTTTTGAATATCATCAAAACTTGATGCAATCTTACTGTCAAAATTGGACAGTGTCTCAATTAGCTTCGGAAAGTTTGTACTGACTGTATCTGTCTTTGAAGCAATGACTTTCAATTGCTCCAGTAACTCTAATTTTGCTGTTTGAGCTTGTTTGTCTTGATTTTCAATTGTGCTGACAATGGCTGTCAGTAAATCAATAATTTCGCTGTTGTCAGTCATGTGACTGCTCCCATTGAATAATTTTAAAACGGTGAATAATCGTTGTCGTTGTCATCTTTAGGTTCTGCCTTCGGCTTTGGCTGTTCAGCTTGCTTCTGTTTCAAGCGTTCCAATTTCTGACTGAGTGTTTCAGGTTCCGTTGGTGTTGCACCTGGGGAAGTAGATTCTTTCAAACGATCTAATTTTTCTCGTAAATCGAGCGGTTCATGCTCGTGATCTGCAAGTTTGTTATCTATTAGCTGATGTGCGTTATTGATCTGATCAAGCAAGTCTTGAGCTTGCTCAAGTTCTGATTTGGGTTGCGGTTTTAAGCTATCTAGCAACTCTTTTTCAGCAAGTTTTTCACCATTTAAAATTTTGTATGCAAGCTCTTTAGGCAATGGCACATTGATAAAATTTAGATAGTCCGATTCTGTTTGTTGCTTTAATTTTTGCTGTTTGTTGTATTCGTGAACGTCCATCTTTTTGCCATTTGCAACACGGCTTTTCACCATTTCACCCTCATGGGTTGTCGCTGAAATTTGCAAGCCCAAGTCTTTATATGACTTATGCGTATAACGCTCAATTCGATTATTTTTTTCTAGTGAATTATTAATACTCACACAAAATTTTTCTCGCATAAATTGCAGAAAATTTTGCTCAAGATTCATTAAATCAGGCTTATCTTTTTTGATTTCTGAACCATATTTTATGGGGTTAAAATCTTTAACTTGGCTACCCAGTTTAAACGTATCTGCAAAAGATTTTTTCTTACGCTTTACTTTTAAATCTTGCTCTGTTAAGGCTTCAATTTTGCAATATGGAATCACAAAATGAACATGATTATTTTGGATTTGTAGTCTTAAATCTTCATCCTCGATAGGCAAATTATGCTTTTCAATTTCAGCTAACTTAGCCTTTTTTCGCATTAAATTATCGGCTTCATGTATCGCAAAACTAATAGATGTTCCGTACTGTTCTGTGAATATATTGCAAAATTCTTCAACAAGTTTTAGCTGTTCTTCTTTTGAAATTTCAGGAGGTAAAGCTGCAATAGAACTGTAAGCAATAATGTTTGTAGAAGCATGACTATTATTCTCGATATGATTATAAAATTGTTCTTCTGTCATATCTGTTTTAATGCCATTCGGCATATAAAAACCGGTTTCAATTATCCCAGATTTATGCGAAAAATTATGCTCATCTCCCGTTAAATTGTTCGATAATTTACGTGCATTAATATATGCAATTATTCTTAATATACTGTGACCGTTTGATTTTTTGACAGTAGAAATGCGGTGTGAATACTGATTACGAATAATGATTTTACTAGACACACTGTTATCCTGCCGTTGCTCTTGCTTCTTTACTTTTAAGACGTTACATGAAAATAATTATTGTGCAAAGTGCAATAAATTACTTTCTCATGAAACGTCTTAAAAGTTCCCCCCTGCCCAGTGCTGGAGGGGGGCGCACGACTCAAAATTGATATGTAGCGAAGCGGAATGTCGATTTTGGGTTAAAGTGCGCTTTTTACTTCGTCATTTCTACAGTTCAAAAATTTTATTTCATAAAATTCTTTAACTGTGAAATGTCGTGTAAAAAGTTTAACCCCCATCGGCTCTCATACTTCAATAATTTAAAAGCGATAATTTGCCCTTGTTTTTTTATTTTGGTGGTGCTTATATATTTTTATTTTTAGCGAGTATTTAAAAAATGACTGAACAAGACAATACGCCAATTTTTGACAGCAAAGAATATGCTAAGCAAGTTAGTGAATTAATCAGTAAAATTGAAAGTCGTAAATTGTCAAAAGAACAGTTAAAAGATGCTCAAAAATCTCTTGCTGATATTCAAAAACTAGCAAGTGAAGCAATCGAAAAATTTAAAGATATACTTCCAGATCTGACACCAGCAGAAAAAAGAATTGTAGATGCTCAAAAATTTGGTATTGCTGATTCTATAATTAATCAAATTTTTGATAGTAGCGATAAAGTTTTGAATCAGCAGGAACAAACATATTTTATTGAGTTACTGACAAAAGTTCTAACATCTGCTCCAAAGCGTGAACAGAATAAAATTTTCAAAGGTTCTGATAATTTAAAAGAAGCACTGTACTTACACAATGATGATGCACGTAGAGAAAAATTAAAAAAATGATAGTATTCTTGAGTGCAGCTTTAACAAAATATTTTGTTAAAGCTGCACTCAAATTTTCTTATCATTAAAATGGTACAGGTTCTTCAAAAGCTATTCCAAATTCTTGAAGCTTATTAATCCATCGCTCTTGATTACCATTTTTAAAATCATTTTTTATTCGATCAATCATCTCATTTATTGCTTCACCTGATTCTTGAAAACGTGGGAGTAGTTCAGGTTTTTTAATAATTTCTTTATAGACCATTGTTGCTGTAATTTTTGGTTGTTCATTTTGTGGTTCATCTGGTACTTTTTTCTTTGGTTCTTCTGCTTTGACTGTTCGTTTTTTTGTCACAGTGAAATTAACATGACTTGCCTTTCGCCCTTCTTTTTTCACGGCCTTAAACTCAACAGTTAATTCAGTTTTTTGATTGATAGAATCAATATGAGGTTTGAGAATAGTAGTTTTAAAATCACGATATTCTGGATATGAATCTCCATTGAGTCCAAGAGCAAGTTTTAGCTCTTTCAATTGAACATCAAAATTATAGCGAAACTCATTTTGTATGAGAAACGGATAAAGTTTTAAACCGTGTCCACTTAGAGATATTGCTGACTTTACTTTAAACTTTGTGAATGAATTTTGCTGATTAAATACATACATGATGTAAAGAGCAAAATGTGTAAATGATATATAAAAACAACCATCTTTATATGAGCATGAATTGATTAATCTAGTTCTAATATCTCTATCTTTTTCAGAATGGTAAAAGACCACACTATGATCATAAAGGGCATCTACAACCCGGTTTAATATTGTGTATGTACTATCAACTTTTAAACCTGTTAACTCAGCGTATTCCTTTGCTGTGATGCAAAATTCCATACCTTCATGTGGATCTTCAGCTAAACGTACTTTTGGGCTAAATAAAAATAAAATTTTTAGAACATCGTCTTTAGGAGCCTTTTCATGCTTGAGTTGCCAAAAAATATTTTGAAAAACAGCTAACTCTGCTGGATAACGCTTATCTGGAGCTGATAACGGAAAATAATTCTTATCAGCATCGTCAAAGCTAATTATTTTCTTCTTTAACGCAGGCATTGAAAACTCTCAAGTTTATAGTTTTTAAGTGGGGGTTGTATTGATAATATCACCACCACTTGATAAGTCAAGATGATTGAGTTTTAGCCTAACTAACCTAACAATCCACCCCCACTAACCTAACAATCCACCCCCACCAACCTAACAATCCACCCCCACTAACCTAACAATCCACCCCCACTAACCTAACAATCCACCCCCACTTAAAGCCACTAACCTAACAATCCACCCCCACTAACCTAACAATCCACCCCCACTTATTAGGCTGTAAGCCCCTGTTTACAAGCGTTATAGCTACCCTGTAAAGCTTTTTTAAAGCTTTTTAAAGCTGTAAAGCTTTATAAAAGCTTTTAAAAAGATTAAAAATAGAAAAAGAAAATCGCCCTTGGTACTCGGCAAGCCTCGTACTATATTGCTGTTCGCTTACGCTCACAGCATCGGGGGCGATTTTTATAACTGCTGTACCTGATAACCAAAAGAAAAAAGAAATTATGGCATTCGCTTCGCTCATGGCATTTTTAAAAGCAAAAACTTAGAAGTTCGCACCCTTCGGGATGCTCTGTTACTTTCATTGTGAAGTTGATGGAAGCTTGTAATCAGAGAAAAAGCATGCCGAAAATCGTATTTCATCAGTTCGCTCGTAGACACTCGCTCTATAAATAACTGTTATTGTTTAAATTTTCTTAAAATTAAGCATTATTTTTTGAATTTTATGATTGATTAGAAATTTTCTTTTTCATGTTTATTTGATGGTTATATTTCACGTTAATGTAAAACATAGCTCTATTTTGCGCTTATTTACGCTCTATCCATCATTTCATGTTTTTATGATGTCTGTTACCAATAAGTGTTCTATCGTTGAATTGGGAGCAAATAAGAGCCTATTTTTCAAGTGAACTTTCAGATGGACATTTTTATTTGGGGCTTACAGTCAAATTTCGTATAAGAGATTTTATGTTAAAAAAGCCAGTAATTAATACTGGCTTTTTTTTAATTTACGGAATTTTCTAAAATAGTTCGAAAGATCCCACTCACTCCGCCAAAAGCTACAGATCGCTTCTGAAGTGCAGCGTAAAGATTTTCATCTATTTTTAAACTAACACGTTTCTCTTTAGAAATTCTTTTTTCTGGATGAGGTGTTAAAGAAATTTCATGTTTAACAAATCTAGTAGCTTGTTCCTTTAAATACTTACTAATTCCCCCTTTAGGTGTAAGTATTTCCTTTGCTTGAGTATGTAGCTTTTCATCGACTCTAAAGCTAATTTGAGTTGAATTAGTCATGTATGCTGTAACCGAATTAATATCTTCTACGATTATAATCTGGTATTACGAAGGTTGTGTCCTCTCTTAATGGTAAGAAGGCTCTCGTTTGTTCATTTATTGTGGAACATTTTTTTAAAATCTCTAATGGATCTTCGGGTAGATCCCCACAACCACAGATTAAATTACTTTTTAATATATCTACAGGAACATTTTGAGCTAAATATATCAACTCATTTTTCTTTAATAACTCAATAGGCATCAATAAAGATGGCATATTTGATCTATCTTTATCTGGTGGAATATATGTATCAATCGTAATTTGGGGGTTAGTTATAGAGTTGGTGACTGTTGCTGAAAATATTTTGATTGGATTACAAAGATAAAATTGATAACTATTAGGCCAAAAATTCTTTGGAGCAGGAGTTTTATTAGCATTGTTGGCTTTATGGGTTCCATAAATATTTTCATAATAATTTTTCATAAGTTGTTTGAATTTGGAACATCTAGGAGAGTTATTCCATATTTCAAAAATTTGAAAACGAATATCATCGAATATACCTTGAGAAAAATAAGGATAGTCGGCTAATACTAATACTATTCGGTCTACATCTTCTGTTAGTACTTTTAAATCGTTTTCAGAACGTATAGTAAACAGCCACTTAGAGTCATTTTTTCTATCTATATTTAAGCTACCACATACACTACAAGAGTTTTCTATTCTTAATACTTTGTTTTTACATATTAAACATTCATCTACTTGATCAACTCTAGAACATGATTTTATTTCAGATCCATCGATTAGATCATTACCTCTGGCTCCTGTTCTTTCGCCAGGCATACCTGTAATTAAAGAAACCAAATGCTGACCAGGATAGCCAACTTTCATATTTGGTGTTTGTTGGGTAATCCTAGACCACTCTACGGCTTTTTTTCGTGGTTCAATAAATAAGTTTGAAAGAAGTTGGGGAACAAGTTCAATTCCATTTGGAATGTGGATTAAGCGAGTATTGGGTTGCATATTGAATTCTATAAATAAAAAAAAGAATATCAACATCTTAGTAGAATAATTTTGGTATATATTTTTAAGATAGCATCTTGTACTATTAAGAGTAACATATTTAGGTTGTATATAAATGTTATCTAAGGCAATTGGATCTCGTATCCAAATATTGCGAATGAGAAAAAAATTAACTCAAGTGGAATTAGCAAAATTAGCAAAGGTACATCGTAGTTATCTTGCTGCTGTAGAAACTGGAGATAGAAATATTAGTTTGGAAAGCTTAGACAAAATAATCCATGCTTTAGACATGGATTATGATGATTTTTTTCAAGGACTTAATCATTAATTAAGCTCAAAGATACTATTTTTAATATCGGTATGTTCTTTGATCCTTAAAAGAGATTTTTGATAGTATTCAGGGTCCATCTCAAAACCTAAATAGTTTCGTCCATTCTGTAGGCAGGATATAGCTGTTGTAGCACTACCCATAAATGGATCTAAAACTAAATCATTTTTGTTACTACTAGCTAAAACCAATCTATTAATAAGTTCGAGAGGTTTTTGTGTTGGATGAATGCGGCTTCTACGTTCTTTATAAAAATCAATATCATCCCATACATCTGTAAAGCCTAATTGGGCGTTAAAAGTGATAGATAGTTTTTCATATGGATATGAAAAATCTAAGATATTTTCTAATTTATTCCATAATTCAAAAGTTGGTAATTGTTCACATATATTTTTACCAGTATAAATGCTCCACATACCTCCACCATTAGATTTAACGCCTAATAATTCATTGATTTCCTTTGATTTTAATCCTTTCTTTTTCTGATGTTGTTTTAATAGTTCTCTAACAAATGGCTTAGGATCCTTATAAAGGAATAGGATACTTTCAGTCACATTGGGGAACATTTTATAATTTTTAGTTGCTCTTCCTGAAACTGCTTGAATTCCTTTGTTAAGAATAATCTGTTGGCGTAATTTTAAACCTAGATTTTCTAAATGAGGTAACAGATAAGAAAGTAAACGAAAATATCCAAATAAATAAAAGCTTCCGCCTTTTCTTAAACACCTATTAGCTTCTTTGAACCATAGTTTTGACCACTCAATATAATCTTCTTCTGTTCTCCAAAGGTAGTCCCATTTTTCTCCTACTACTTTGAAATAAGGAGGATCTGCAATAATTAGATCTACAGATTCATCTGGAACATCTTTAAAACCATCCAGACAGTCTACGTTTAATATTTGATTCGTCATAATAACTAGTGTTTGTAACTTATAAGTAACACTTTAACATAAAATAAAACCCTTATGAAAGGGTTTTATTTTATTTAAAGCAATCTTGAATGAAATCACTCTTAACGTGACTGATTATATCTGTTTAAAAAAATAATTCTATTTAGATTTTCTAAAATTAACATAATACACCTTATACGAAATCAAAAATGGGAGCCTATAGCTCCCATTTTTGATTGTTAAACATTGAATCCTATATGTTTTCCTGTCGGAAGCTCTACATCAATACGGAGCTTTCCACCCATTGCCTCAACATACTTTTTCATGGTCGAAATCTTCAAATCATTGCCACGATTTTCTATTGCTGAAAGCGATGGTTGTTTTATTCCTAAAGTTTCAGCAAGCTCTTTTTGAGAGAGCTCTAATTCTTCACGAATAAGATGAAGCTGATTTTCTAGCAGTAATTCATCTGCCATTTTTTGAATACGGGCTTGGCTCTCTGGAGAGCGGCTAGCTAACAATTCTTGTAGAGTCTTAGCCATTAGATTTATCTCCTAGGGTGGTGAGATGAAGTTGGTATTGTTCATCTGCAATATCCAGCATGTCTTTATAAAAACGCTTTTTACCGCCTTTATCAGCAATACATAGAACAATAGCCTGTCGTAAGGGATCAAATGCGAAGAAAGCTCTTAGTGGTCTACCGCGATGTTGAACGCGCAGTTCTTTCATATTGGTAAATTTAGACTCATACACAGTATCTACTAAAGGACGGCCTAAACTCGGTCCCTGCTGCTGTAGAACAACCAGGGCAGCTAAAACTTTCTCTTGTGTCGATTCATCTTGCTGTTCAAGCCATTCATTAAATAGATCTGTCGTAATGACTGTCCACATACCACAACCAAAATATAGATTATAGTCTATATTTTATAGGGGATCATGCTTGTTTTGCAAATGAGAAATGATAGGCAATAAAAAACCCCAGCATCCTGCCGGGGTTTTTTATTGGAACATTCGGTCTCTGTACTCTTACGTATCTTATATAGCGCCATCCTGGTGCTCATTTTTTAATTCTAAGGAACTTCCTGTTCCTGACGAATTAATCATATGAATATTCTAGTATTCCGAATAGCAGCAAAGGACCGAAATTGACGTAAGTAAATGCTTACAAAGATGATTAAAAACTGTCCCAGGTTTATCCGCAGGAAATGGGGATAATTTTAGATCCTGGGACGTTGAGAACATTGGAAAAACCGCAAAATTGACTACTTTTTAAACAAAATTATTGGCAAGAACTATCAAAACCGCTCATAAAAAAGCCGACTTGTTTCCAAGTCGGCTTTTCGGGTTTGCGCCCCCGATTTTTTATAGCATAACTTTTTGAAATATAAAACTATTTATTTTGCATTTCGTATAAGCGCCATTATGTTAAATGGGAGAAATTTAGTGAGTGAAAATATCTATTTTTCTTTATACTTATTATAATTTTTTGATTTAAATAAAATTTTAATTATGATTGATGGAAAGACTTTACCTTTACGGACAGATGTTCCTGAAAATGATTTAGAGACTTTTGAGAATAAACTTTTAAACTTATGCCAAGAATATTTTTTAGACCTTTCAAAGTCAGAACTTTTACAAACAGGTAGATCGAAAGATATTTTAGAAAAATATAAGGAAAATAAAAGTTTAAGTAATTTTGAACAAGCTTATATAAATGAGTACCTTCTAAGATCTTTAACTCAATTTTTACCAAGTTTTCTCAAAAGGACTGCAAATAAAGTTGAATTAGAGAGATTCACCGAAGAAAAAGTTCGTCAAGAAAAGTTGAGACAAGAAGCTATTAAAAAACAAAAGTTACTTGAATCAGATCCTGTATATATTGCAAAGCAAAAAGAACAAGCATTACTTAAAAAATATGAAATTAATGAATATATATCAGGTACTTTACCGAAAGAAATTTCAGAAATTTTAAGTAAATTAGAGGGTGATATCAGGCTTTCCCAAGATGAAGCTGTTTGGTTAAATACTATAGGAAAGAGGTTCTTTAGTAGTAAGGTTCGTCATAAGTTTCATCGTTTAGAAGCTAATCATTATCTTCAAGAATTTGAAAAAAATAAGAAAAATATTTGGAATGCTATTAATGCGAGTAGCCAATTAAGAAAGTGTCAGGCAAGTCTTGAAGCAGAAGAATTGCTAGAAAAAATTTCGATTGCTGGCATAAAAGACAAAAAACTATTATCCGCTTACTTCACTACCCTCGGCGGTGTTAGACGTGATCTTCGAAAAGTTGAAGTTGCGATTGATAATGCTTCTAAAGCTCATACTTTAACACCTGATAATTATCGTCCATGTACGTTATTAGGCGCTATTTATATGGAGACCCGTCAATATACACTTGGACATGAATGGTATGAAAAAGCTAGTGAACGTGGAGCACCAAAACAATCAATTAATGCCGATCTAAAAAGCATTCTTTCTAAAATGGATAAAGCTCAACGGAATGAAATGATTGAGCACTTATTAAAATTAGATTCTTATACATACTCATGGCTAAAGTCTTTAAAGGCAGCCGTAGTCAATAATCCTAAAAGTAAACAAGATAAAGTTGAGCAACCAGTAAAAGCTCAAAAAAAGGCATCGCCATCACAGAGTAAAAAGAATGTTCAAAATAAACAGCCTAAAAATTCTGAAAAAAGTTTACAGAATCTTTTAGAACAGGGAGCTAAGGCACACAATTTAAAGCAGCCAGTGAACCTATCAAAATCTTCATGTATGAAACCTAAGAAGAAGTAATTTTATTATTGAGTTTCGCTAAAATTAACATAATACACCTTATGCGAAATCAAAAAAGGGAGCTGTAAGCTCCCTTTTTTACTAATTTTTTTCAATTTTTAGATGTCAATCTAGGCTTCAATAAATTAAGCACCTAAACGCATTAATTTCTCTTGAATCGCATCGCTTACAAAAGCATTAAGAGAATTATCACTTGATGCTAAAACAGCTTTACGGTGTAACTCAGGACTAATACGGACATTAAATGTACCTTTGAATGGCTGATCGGGTTTTTTACCTAATTCAGCACAAGACTCTAAATATCCATCGACAGATTCCTGAAAAGCTTGTTCAAGAGTTTTTAATGTTTCTGCTTCATAAGTGATGAGATCACGGATAAATGCAAGCTTTCCAAATAACTCACCTGTTTCAAGATCAGGTTCAATTGTACCTAGATAACCTTTGTATTTTAAATAGCTCATAAAAATCCCTCCTGCTTGAGTGCCTGTTTTACAGATTTCAAAGCCCCACCTTTGATTTCATTTTCAGGGTGTGGCCTGTGCAGTAAAATCATGTGTTCAGTTTTCGTATTAAAAAAACGGACACGAGAGCCTGCCATTTCAAATTTTTCATAGCCGAGCTGATTCAGTAAAACGACTAAATCTTTATACGGAAATGTATTTTTTGAATTTCCAAATTTTTCCAGTAACTTTTCCGTTTTACCCATACTTCAGCCCTACTGCTATTGCAACTAAGTATAGTTACTTTTAAATAATAATTGCAACTATATTTAGTTGCAATTTCGTATAACAGCCCTTATGTTAAATCAGGTTTAAAACTTAATATCATGTGAATTAAAGTAGGTCGGATCAAACTCTATCTCTCCTATTTCATCCTCGATAATTTGCATGTAATCGTCATATCTTGGATGTTTGGGGTCTTGTAATGCATCTAAAATATCAAGATATCCAAAAATTCCTCCAATATCTTCAAATGGAGCATGATTTTGACCATCTATACAACATGGATATTTTTTATTTAAATCAGGAGATTGTCTGCTTTCTACAGTAATCAAATGTTCCCAACAATCGCCAAAATCATATGTATATATAATTTTTTTACCTACACGTAGAACTTCTTTCAATTTTTGTCTTTTATTGATCTTTTCATGCTTAATAGTCGTGAATTCATGTAAATGGCTATCTTCCCAATCAAAAGCAGATTGAATTGCCTTATGGAGCCTAGATAAAGTAGCTGCCGATGAAATTTGAATAGTTCTCCAGATTTCAGGATCACTACCTAGCAGACTAATTTTTAATTGAAAAACTTCATCAGAAGATTTGAGCTTTACAGTTCCCATAACAGCCTAGTTCTCAAAAAATAGTTTTAGTAAATCTAAAATTAACATAATACACCTTATACGAAACGTGTTAGAATTAACCTTTAAATTCATACACTTATTTCAAAGTTTATAGCCCATCTTCCCCAAGTTGGGCTTTTTTTATGATTTTTCACGTTCCACGCTTAATAAGTGAACAATGTTCCACGGTTTTGATTAGATATTTTAATCATTCCAGTCAGAACCGAGCGAGTGTCTACGAGCGATTGAGCATCATAAAAATTTCGGCCTTGCCTTTTCCCTGATTACACACTCCCCTTAGCTTAATAACGAAAGATACAGAGCATCCCGAAGGGTGCGAACTTTGGAGCTTTTGCTTTTTTAAAATTTTAGATGCTATTTGCTAAAATTGCCCTCTGACGTAACGAAGTGGAGTTAAAAAAGTTTGAGCTTTAGCGAAAACATAGGGCAATTTTCATAAAAATTTTCTTTTTATTATTTTAATACTTTTAAAGACTTTTACGTCCTTTTATAGCCTTTGATAGCAAGCGTTTCAGAGCTTAACTATGGAGGGATATCTGCTAACTATGGAGGGATATCTGCTAACTATGGAGGGATATCTGCTTAACTATGGAGGGATATCTGCTAACTATGGAGGGATATCTGCATATAATTGACAACTATGGAGCAATATGAAAGACTCAATAGTATTCAATAAATCTAAAGCTAAAAAGATGGCTAAAAATAATCTTGTTGTGAAATCAAACCAAGTGGTCGAAGCCTCCTACACACTGACCACGCTTGAACAGCGGCTAATCCTCAGCGTCATAGCTCAAATTCCAAAAGGGCAAGAAGTCTCAGATGATGTGCTTTACCCAATTTCGATTGAAACGGTCGTCAAGCTTGGCGGAGATGCCAATATTTTTTACACCAACATAAAAGAAGCGCTAAACCGCCTGTATGATCGATCTATCGTACTTAGAGATATGGATGAATCAACGTCTTTCAGATGGATTCAACAAAAGCGAGAAACGAAGTCAGGGGAGCTTTCCATTCGCTTTTCAGCCCCTATCCTGCCATTTTTATCTAATCTCAGTACCGAATTCACAAAATACCTAGAATCCGATATCGTTGGCATGACTAGTACTTATGCCATCCGTTTTTATGAGCTGATGATGCAGTATAGAAGCACTGGAAAACGTGAGATTAGTCTTGAGGATCTACGCTGGATGTTCCAGCTACAGAATAAATATCCAGTATGGGCGGATCTAAAACGATGGGTGATTGACCAAGCAACTAAGGAAATCAATCAATACAGCCCTTACAAGCTTACAATTGAAACCAAGAAAACAGGACGGAAGATCACAAGTATCGTCCTAAGTTTCCAAGATAAAAAATTCTTAAAAGCAGACAAAGGGAAAAAATCAAATAAAACGTCACAAAACTGCGATTCTAGCGACTCTAAGCAAAAAACCGTAGAAATCCCTGCTAACTTAGCTAAACATCCTAAAAACGCAAATTTGAGCGATTTAGAGCATAGAGTAAGCCGCATCACAGGCGAAATAATGAGAAATGGGCTATCAGATCGTTTTAAACAGGGTAGTGAGTCTGGTATGGACATGATAAAACGTATTAAAACAGAAATCACAAGCGAAGATATAGTCGAAATTTGGGAATCAAAACTCCAAGAAATGGGCGTAGTTATCGAGTAGAAATAGGCTGTTTTTTTAATTTCGTGCTATCATGATTTTATATTTAAATGAGTTAAGCAAGCCTACCTGTATATACAAAATTCTGCGAATTTCGATATACAGGGACTTGTTAGGGGATTCCCCTAAGACCCCAGGCCCATCACAGATGGGCAAGTCAACTTTGTTGACTTAAAAGCAAAACCAAAAGCCTGTTAGTGGGATGTGTATATGCGAAGTAAAAGTAAAATTTTTAGACTCACCGAGCTACAGCTAGAGCAACTGGAGAAGCACCTCGAAAAGGAAGGCACAACTTTTACAGACTTTATTCATTCCCTGATTCAACGTGAAGTTATGCAAGATGCCATCACGGTTAAACAGCCCAAAGAAGAACAAAAGAAGCCTAGGCTCAAAGTTAAAACCGTGATCGAAGTCGTCAAACGCTACCAAAAAACTGACCCTGCTTTATTGCTTGAGCTTTCCAAAATCGGGAACAACTTAAACCAAATTGCACGAGCATTGAACATCATCAAAAATGCTGATCCGCAAGAGCAACGCAAGTTAGATATTTTCAGCATTTTTTTAGTTTTAAAAGGCATTCAAACCGAATTAGAACACGTATTCCCTACACTTCCGAAAATCAGCAGACAAAGTCCTGAACGGCTTAAAAAACAATTGTCTTCAATCCAATTGGCGGAGGACGACGAGAGTGCATATTAAATTTTTAGATCACGGCAAAGGATCGGCCGCACACGCTTCAGCGTATGTTTTAGATAAGTTCGATCATCTTGGCAATATTCGTGCAGGGGTTGATGTTTTGCGTGGTGATGCGACTACATTTAACGCCATCTGTGACTCAAGTCCACACTTGTGGAAGTACACCAGTGGCGTGATCGCATGGTCAAAAGAAGACAGTCCGACAGATGAACAAATAAAAGAGGTCTTAGACGAGTTTGAAAAGCATGCTTTTTCGGGACTAGAGCAATCGCAGTACCACCTTTTTGCCGTGCTTCACACAGACGATGACGGCTCAAAGCATATTCACGTTTTAGCCCCACGCCTAGATATTCAAAGTGGTAAATCACTCAATATAGCCCCACCCGGTCATGAGAAACATTTCGACTCTTTACGTGATTATTTCAACACAAAATATCAGTGGTCACGTCCTGATGACTTACTTAATAGCCAAACAACACAAGAGCCGAATCACATTGCCAAGCTGAATGCTCAAGCAAAAAAGATTCTTAATGAACAAGATCTCACGAACCTGAAAAAATCACAGTTTTGCAAGGCAATAGATAATTACGTCAAAACCCTTTTAAAAACACAAGTAGTAAAAAATAGAGCCGAAATTGTTAGTTGTATCGAGCAACTTGAGGGCGTGGCTTCAGTCAGAGCCAAGCAAACCGTAACTGTCACTCTCAACAATGGCAAAAAACACAGACTCCCAGGCGATTTTTATCATGAACAATTCGAAATTAACGCTTATTCAGAGCATCTCAGAGCAGCAGCAGAAAGCCGACCAACTACAGCAGAGCTTGCAACAGCTCTCCGAAACGCTGAAAACGTTCGAGATGACTATCGAGCAAAGCGAGAGACCTATCACCAACAGCACTATACTTTTAAAAGAAGTACAGCAGACAACATCGGCCATAAAATCGCATCTCAGAGCGATTTTGATCGAAATAGGGAATCTATCACCCCAAGTCATAAAATCGCTAACAGCGAGCTATACGGAGCAAATAGACGCACTGCAAACGCAGTTAGCGAATATAGACCTATCGGAAATCTCAAAAGTGAAATCGAGCATAGATTCGTTTTCAATATCAATTCAGGCTCTACAGAACCACATCAACAGCCAATTTCAGAGCCTTTCAATCGACAAGCAGAGTCTACAAAAGAGCATTCAAACCCAAGTACAGCAAACGATAGAGGGACAGAAAGAGCAAATAGCGAGTCAATTCCAGAATCTTTTAACAGAAAAACTGAACAGCCAGAGAGCATTTCACGGACTGCTGGCGATAGTGATATTTACAGCGTTGATGCTTTTAATCAGTTTTTATTTCGCCTTTCAAGCTCGAACCAACCTAAAAACAATCGAAGCTCAAAAGCAAATGATTCAACAGAATTCACAGGTGATTACCAATCAGATCAACTACTTGAAACAAATACGGAACTAGATCATGCAGACCGAAATCGACCAATTTTTGACAGAGCAAAACAGCTTATTGATGCAACAAAACAGCTTGTTAGCAGAGCAAAACAAGGTTTTGAGTCAACAAGTCGATTCATTAAAGACCATCTTGACCGGCTACAGCGAAGTAGAGCAAGAATTACAGGACAAAATCAGCATTTTGCAATCGGAGAAACAGGCACAACAAGCCTTGATCTCGGCACTCAAAATCGAGCTATCCAAAATCGAGCAGGGCAACTTTTCGGAGCAGTTACAGCAAACATTTCAGGAAAACTTGAAGACCCAATTACAAACGCAATTAGCGAGAGCATTGAATCAACTGGATTTAAACATCGCTGTCAGCGACTTGGTGAAGGTCGAGTTAAAACCGATTCAAATGACCATTGGCACACAGCAGACAGACATCGAGAAGGCACTCTCGAAAATCTTGCAATTGAAAGTACCAACCAACTTTTACGAAGATTTGGAGATGCAAAGCGAGCAGATCAATACGCTTGGGGAAACTGTAGAAAGATTAATAGCGTTAATCAACAACTTGAACGACTAGAAACCACAGTAGCGGAAATTCGACTCAAGCCAAAACCGGCTACGAATTTCAGTTATTTGCGAAGTGACGGTTATTACCCCGATTACGTTGGTTATCACAAAGAACTATGCAACAAGCAACAGGAAGCCTATAACAACAAAAAACCACTACAGTTAATTGATTATATACAGAAAAAATCTAAAAATTTAGAAACGTACATTAGCCGTGCACGTTCAAATATCCACGAATGGGAATACGATAAATTTGAGAAAATGATCAAAAACGACAATCAAATGCTGAAATATCTGCAATGTGAGAAGATTTTAGAGCCTCAAAACGACCATTTGAAACACCAAAGAGAATCATATCAAGCGTGTTTAAAGAGTTTTGAGAGTATCAATAGTCATATTCACGAGATCAAAAACCCATCCCCTAAACGCAATATTTCTCAACAGATCTATGAACAAGATCACAAACCACAGCCAAACAATGATTTAGATTTAAATTTTTAGTATAAATATCAACAATGATTTACTGAACAAATATCTATCATCTCTTGCCCGACTTTGAAAAATGGCTAAAGCCATATTTCAAAGCATCGAGCTAAGATAGGTTAAACGCCTAAACACATTAGTTTTTCACTATTTATTTCTACGCTTTCCAAACAATTCAGAGTGACTGCCAATTCGTACCAACTGCAAGTAATCTTCTTGTTTGGCATAGATCAATACTAAATCAGGTTTAATATGACAGTCTCTAAAACCATCCCATTCACCCGTAAGACCATGATCACAATATTTTTCAGGCAAAGTTATATCATTACAAAGGCAATGTAGAACTTCTGCCCATGCAGGTGTAATTAGTTCTAAAAACTGCTTTTTAATATCTCGCTTAAATTGGCTTTCAGCTAATATTTTACGCATTGGCTAATTCTTGCATTGCTTTCATAAATTCTTCAGGTGTTTCATAAGCATCTGAAAAATCAGTTCTATTCTTTGCTTCATTCAATGCTTTTTTAGTGACACTATTCGGCACATTCTCAGCATCTGCATAATCAAAAGACAAAGGGATTTTATTAGTTTCTGCAACTTGTGTTAAAAACAATTTAAAGGCTTGTGATGCACTCAGCCCATAACGTTCAAACACTGGAAATGCTCGATCACGCAAATCTTGCTCAAGTCGAAGATTAAAATTTGTTGTCGTCATATCATCACCTATGTTTTACAAAACATATACTATTGTAAACTTAATGTACGCCAAAAAAAATTAAAATCACTCAGATTATTGTAAGAATTAGTTCTAACAACTAAATTTCGCATAAGAGATTTTATGTTAAGTAGCCATTTTATTAGACTGCTCCCAGTATCCTAGATAAATAGATGAGCTAATTAACCAATATATTCGGCTCATTACTTGAGTCGAATATATGCTATATTCAACTCATCTTAGATTTTCAGAGAAAGATTGAAAATGCAGGAATGGATTTGGCAAATACAAAACTGGACAAATTTCACATGGCAAGATTCAATTATCTTGCCTAAAACCAGACAGATACATCAAAAAATAGGGATTCTTCTTGGACAAAGTCAGCATGATTTAGCAAAAGAACAATTCACTCTAGATACTCTTCTGGCCAATCTTGTTGCTTCATCAGCAATTGAAAATGAAACCATCAATGTTTTTTCATTGCGATCATCTCTAGCTCAACGCTTGGGTGTTACGCTTGAACAGCCTTATCCAAGCTCAGATCGATCAGAAGGCTTAGCCAATATCATGCTAGATGCACTTAACGATGTTAAGCAACCACTGACTGTTGAGCGTCTCATGCAATGGCATCGTTGGCTTTTCAATGATCCGGATTGGACAATGCAACGTTTACGCATTGGTCAACTTCGGGGATCAGAGCCTATGCAGGTCGTTTCAGGTCGATTGGATTATCCAAAAGTACATTTTGAAGCACCGCCAAGAGAAGGCTTAGAAGAACGCTTAAATACATTCATAGCGTGGTTTAATCAAAGTCTGAATGATTCATTGCTTGATCCTCTGTTACGTGCAGGCATTACCCATTTATGGTTTGTTACCCTACATCCTTTTGATGATGGTAATGGACGTATTACACGTACCCTTACAGACCTTGCTTTAGCTCAAATGGATGAACAGAGTATCCGTTTGTATGCAATGTCTACTGCGATATTAAATAAACGTAAAAGTTACTATGAGATATTAGAACAAACTCAAAAAAATGATTCTGATATCACAGATTGGCTAGTTTGGTTTCTAGATACATTGAATGATAGCCTTGAAAAAACCTTAGCACAGATCAATCGAACATTATTTAAAAGTCAATTTTGGCATAAGTATTCAAATTTAGCCCTGAGTGAAGAACAACGCAAAGTCCTAAATCGTTTATTAGACGGTGGCGAGAATGGCTTTGAACATGGTATCAGTGCGTCACAATATCAAAAGGTTGCTAAAGTCAGTAAAGCAACAGCTACTCGCCATTTATCAGATTTACTTGAGAAAAAATGTATCGTCAAATTAGAAGGTGGTGGACGTAATACACGCTATCAGATCAATACTCAGTTATAGATATTCTAAGTAATAAAAAACCCCAGCATCCTGCCGGGGTTTTTTATTGGAACATTCGGTCTCTGTACTCTTACGTATCTTATATAGCGCCATCCTGGTGCTCATTTTTTAATTCTAAGGAACTTCCTGTTCCTGACGA